>JBBRGY010000145.1:0-7575 GCA_038223495.1 Burkholderiales bacterium
CCTTCGCGTCGGAATTGCCTAACTCACCATCGCAAATGACTCGGCCTGCGCTTTGCCCCAGTAGTACGCAAACACCTTGTGCTCGGCGGTGTCGTCAAGTAGCTCACCCGGTCTCAGAAATTTGTAGAGCCCCGCCAGCGACGCCACTTCGGTTGAGCTGATGCGGCGAATGATGTGCTCGGGCTTGATGTCCTGCGGGTGCATGAGGCCCGCGGCGGCGATCAGTTCTGAGAGCGCGTGCAACGTGCTGTGATGAAACTCAAATACGCGCTCTGCCTTGGTTGGCACGACGAGTGCACGTTGGCGCAGCGCGTCCTGCGTCGTCACGCCGGTCGGGCAGGTGCCAGTGTGGCACGTCTGCGCCTGAATGCAACCCAGCGCGAACATGAATCCGCGCGCTGAATTGCACCAGTCTGCGCCCATCGCCATCGTTTTTGCGATGTCAAACGCCGTGATGATTTTGCCGCTGGCACCGACCTTTATGCGATCACGCAGCCCGACGCCCACCAGCGTGTTGTGCACCAGCATGAGCCCTTCACGCAACGGCACGCCCACGTGATCGGTGAACTCAACCGGTGCTGCGCCCGTGCCGCCTTCCGAGCCATCCACCACGATGAAGTCCGGCGTTATGCCAGTCTTCACCATCGCTTTGGCAATCGCAAAAAACTCCCACGGATGACCGATGGCGAGCTTCATGCCCGCTGGTTTTCCGCCCGAGAGTTCGCGCATTTTGGCGATAAATTCCAGCATCTCGATCGGCGTGGAAAACACGCTGTGTTTGGCCGGAGAAACGCAATCCACACCGATTTCAACGCCACGCGCCTCGGCTATTTCAGGTGTGACTTTCGGGCCGGGCAACACGCCACCATGACCTGGTTTTGCGCCTTGCGACAGCTTTAACTCGACCATCTTTACCTGCGGGTCTTGCGCCTGATCGGCAAAGCGGGTTGCATCAAAACTACCGTCGGCCTTGCGGCACCCGAAGTAGCCGCTGCCGAGCTCCCAGATCAGATCGCCGCCATGCTCGCGGTGATAGCGCGAGATCGAGCCTTCGCCGGTGTCATGCGCGAAACTGCCGTTTTTGGCGCCGAGATTGAGCGCACGAATAGCGTTCGCCGAAAGTGCGCCGAAACTCATCGCCGACACATTGAAGACGGAGGCTGAATAGGGCTTCGCGGTCTGTTCGCCGATCGTGATTCGAAAGTCGGACGTCGGCACGACGGTGGGCGCAATGGAGTGGTTCATCCACTCGTAACCGGCTTCGTAAACGTCTAGCTGGGTACCGAACGGACGCTTGTCAGAGTCTTTCTTTGCGCGCTGATACACCAGCGAGCGCGACGCTCGCGAGAACGGGTTTGCCTCGTTTTCGCTCTCGATAAAGTATTGCCGGATTTCGGGGCGTATGTATTCGAACAGAAAGCGAAAGTGCGCGATGATCGGGTAGTTGCGACGGATCGCCTGCTTGCTTTGCGTGATGTCGCGCAAGCCGACCAGCGAGAGCACGCCGCTCACCACCATGACCGGCCACGTGACCCACGGTACATGAAAGAAAACTTCGAGAATCAGGCTCGCGATGAAAACGACGAGAACGGCAACGAGGGTGTAATAGCGAGTGGGCATGGTCAGTTATCGAACCTGTCAAGGGTAAGAGCGGCGCCAGCCGTTCTACCTTCTATAAAGCGAGCAACCCGAAATCTACCTGTGAAGGGATACCGGGCGCAACCAGCATCGTTCGTTTGTCGCAGTTGATGATGACGCCGAAAACGCTTTCTACGCGCAAATCGGGTGGCAAACTCATGTCCGGCGAGCGGCAAATTGCGCCGTATTTTGCGTCCGTTCCAGCGCCCGTTTCGTCGCGCAGCAGGTGTCCAAGATAGACGTCATCAATCTCATCGGGCCAATCGGCGATGTGCGCATCGGCGCAGTGCAGGCGCGGCTCAGTGGTCAACATTTGCGCCAGCGGCGCCTGCATTTTGGCGAGGTGCGGGTCGCAAAAGTGATTGGTGTGCGCGACCACGCCCTGATCCGGCGGAATCGCTGCGGCACCGCTCGGACTGTATTCGAGCGAGCAAATCTTGCCCGTCGCGTCGCCCAAAATCGCGTTCGACGAGGCAGCAAAGGCGAGTGATTTCGCAAGCGCCACGACATCGTCCACGCCCACACAATCAAGCGCCATGCGCTGAAAAATGTGCACTGGGATGCCGAGCTGTTCGCGATCATTGGTCGCGCGCAAAATGTTCAGGCCAATCGCAAGACCATGATCATTGACGCCAATTTTCGCGAGAATGCCCGCCTCGGTCAGCGTCAAAAACGATGGCCAAGGGGCACCGCGCAACACACGCAAAGCCAGTACGTTTTTACGCTGGTAACCGATCCAGTCCCAGTTCTGCGCGACGCGTGTTTGTCCATCATCACAGCGCGCTCCGCTGACCGCAATGCTGGTGCATTCGCCGATATCGAAGAGCCCCATCGCTGAGTTTTTTCTGCGCGCCGCGTCGCTGTTTGTTGTCTCCATTCCCATGAATGTGGGCGGCAAAATTTCAGTGCGGCAGTTGAGCGCGAGAATTTCGTTCACGCTAAAACCGCTGCCGATGGCGATGCCTTCAATCTCCTCCATCATGCCGCCGCCGCATCCAGCGATGATGTCGTGAAACTCGGCCGCACGACGCTGCGCTTCGCTCCAGTCGATTCCGCAACTGGCAAACAGCGACGCATAACAACGCACCGAACCGGTTACCTGCGCGCGCGCTTCCTGACCATGCGTTCGGCCGCGTTCGAAGGGAGTGCCAGTGAGTTCAAGAACAGGAAACATAGGTGCGATTGTAGGTAGGTTCGCCCGAACACTAACTCAATGAAAAACATTCTTGTCACTGGAGCGACGCGCGGCATCGGCTACGCGACGGCGAAACGTCTGCTGGCGCGTGGCGAGCGCGTGTTTGCGCTGGGGCGCGATTTTTCTGCGTTTGATCTTGATGCCGAAAATTGTCAGCGCGTCTCCTTTGATTTGCGCAACACCGATGCCATCGGCATGATGTGCGAGCAATTGCCCGCCATTGATGTGCTCATCAACAACGCGGCGATGCTCACGTCGCAATCGTTTGAGCAGTACGAGCCGAAAGATCGACGTGATGTGATCGCGACCAATATCGAAGCTCCCACGGAGTTGATCCGCTGTCTGGTGCCGAAGATGGTCGCAAGGCCGCGAGTTGAAGGCATTTGCGGGCGCGTGATCAATATCGCCTCAGTCGCGGGGTTTGGCGGACATCCCGACGTCTGGTACGGGGCCAGCAAAGGCGCGATTTTGAACATGACCAAAAGCCTCGCCAAACTCTACGGCCCGCAGGGCGTGATGATCAATGCCGTCGCCCCGGGTCCGACAAAGACAGGTATGTTTGACCAGTTGCCACAGTCACGAAAAGATGAATTTAATCGACTCGTGTTTGCGCGACGATTTGCCGAAGCCGATGAGATCGCCAAGGTCATCGAGTGGCTCGCGCTTGATGCGCCGGAGTATGTGAATGGGTCGTGCGTGGATGCGGCTAGCGGCGGCTATTTGCGGTAGTTAAAAGCCACGCTGGCAACTTTTGAGATTCCTGAGAAGCTCGATCACAGATCGTTTCGGGATGTTTGGTGGACGAATCGCGAGCAACGCGTACATCGCGTCACCCTTCAATTTGCGTCGCTGCAGGCAAAAAGCTTCACAAAGCTTCACAAAGTTTCACAAAGATTTGCAACGTATGACTGATCTATCCGCAACGACGTCCGTGGGCCGTTCGCCAACCAACAAACCGACGTTTGGCATCCTTGGCGCACTCAGTGCCTCGCACATGATTAACGACATGATGCAGTCGTTGTTGCTCGCGATCTACCCGATTCTGAAAGGCGAGTTCAGCCTGTCGTTCACTCAGATCGGCGTCATCACCTTGACCTATCAGCTGACGGCTTCGTTGCTGCAACCGATGATTGGCCTGTACACCGACCGTCGACCGCAGCCCTATTCGCTGCCAATCGGTATGACGTCAACGCTGGTTGGTTTGCTGCTGCTCGCATTTGCGCCCAACTTCGCCACGGTGCTAATAGCAGCAGCATTCGTAGGCATGGGTTCGGCCGTATTTCACCCCGAGTCGTCTCGTATCGCACGACTGGCGTCAGGTGGGCAGCATGGTCTCGCGCAGTCGCTGTTTCAGGTCGGCGGCAACATGGGCACGGCGATTGGTCCGCTGGTCGCGGCATTGGTGATCGCGCCATTCGGTCAAAGCAGCATCGCCTGGTTTTGTCTGGCGGCTGCTGCCGGTATT
This sequence comes from Burkholderiales bacterium, assembly GCA_038223495.1. Classification (GTDB taxonomy): domain Bacteria; phylum Pseudomonadota; class Gammaproteobacteria; order Burkholderiales; family Casimicrobiaceae; genus Casimicrobium. The sequence continues at coordinate 4,299 of JBBRGY010000145.1, forward strand.
TTTCTGTTGACACGGGTCAGCGGTTGGTACGCAGACCATCAGGTCGTGCGCGCGTCAAAAGCCAAGACCCAAGCGCCTGCGGTAGCGCCCTACCCGCCCAACGTGGTGCGCGGTGCTATTGCCGTGCTGCTGGTACTGATTTTCTCGAAGTATTTCTATGTGGCCGGACTCAGCAGCTTCTACACGTTCTACGTGATCGAAAAGTTCGGACTCAGCGTGCAAGCTGCGCAAATCCAGCTGTTCATTTTCCTGTTTGCTTCTGCATTGGGCACGCTCATCGGCGGCCCTGTCGGTGACCGCATTGGTCGCAAGCCCGTCATCTGGGTGTCCATTCTGGGCGTCGCGCCGTTCGCGCTCCTGCTGCCGCATGCGAATCTTTTCTGGACAACGACGCTGACCATTGTGATCGGATTTATGTTGTCGTCCGCGTTCTCGGCCATTCTGGTCTATGCGCAAGAGCTGATGCCCGGCAAAGTCGGCATGGTGTCCGGGCTGTTCTTCGGATTTGCCTTCGGAATGGGCGGGCTGGGCGCTGCGTTGCTCGGCGTACTGGCAGATCGCACCAGCATCGAATTCGTTTATCACACGATTGCGTACTTGCCACTGCTCGGCGTAGTCGCCGCGTTGCTGCCGAAATCGCAAAAAGCGAAGGCTGGCTGAGCGTCTACGCGGCGCTCTTTTTCATCGCGTCCAGCATCACTTCGGGCGGTTGCGCGCCCGATAGTGAAACCTTGTTGTTGAACACCAGAAATGGCACGCCCGTGACACCCTGTTGCCGCACGCTGGCGTCCTGATTGGCAATCTGTTTTAACGTCTCGGATTCGGACAATACAGCGCGTGTAGTGTCTGCATCGAGCCCGCATTCGGCCGCGATGCGAACAAGCGTGTCGAGATCGCCAATAAACTCGCCGTCGACAAAATATGCTTTGAACAGTCGCTCGACGACAGCGTCCGAATGAAGCCCCTCATCGACACTTTGTGCATACGCAATCAACGAATGTGCGGCCAGCGTGTTGGGTTGCTTTTTTATCCCTTCAAAATTCAGATCGAGCCCCGCATTTCGGCCCGCCGCAGCGACGCGCGCATAGATTTCTTTAGCTCGCGCTGGCCCGCCGAATTTCGCTTCGAGATAGCCTTTGCGATCCGTGCCTTCAAGTGGCAAATCGGGGTTTAACTGAAACGGATGCCAGCGAATGTTGACATCTGCATCAGGATTCGCAGCCTTCCACTGCGCCACCGCTGATTCAACGTGACGCTTGCCGATGTAGCACCATGGGCAGACGACGTCGGAGACGATATCGATGGTGAGCGGTGTTGCGGTTGTGTTCATGATTCGCGGGAGATTCTTTGACGGATTAATCGGTACGTTGCGACGAAAACAGGCTTGTCAACCGTCGCCAGACAATTTCCATCGGCCCGTAGGTGTGACCGGTCGCCAGCCACGCACGGATGAACGCACACAGAAGCAGGTAGGTCACAATCGCGACTAAGGAATACACGCCGCGCCCGACTTCACCATGCAGCCCGACAACGCTCTTGTTGAACAATGCAGCAAACACGATGGATTGCCCGATGAACTGCGTTAGCGGTGCGCGGCCCGCAGCGACGACCAGACGTTTCAAAATGCCGCTCCCGCGCTTTGCCCACACACTGGCGATTGTCAACCACAGCCAAAGCCCGCCGAGACTGGCCGACAGCACCGCTAATGTCATCAACCCGATGCCCTTGTCTTGCGTCACCACCATGTCCCATCCGCCGTAGCGCGCTGCTATCAGCTCAAGTGTCGTTCCGAAGGAGACGAACAACGCCCCGGCAATGACAATCCAACGATTGCCGAACGGATCACGCAAAAATCGCGGCAACGCACCTGAGCGAGCTGCCCAAATGCCCAGCAAGGCATGCGCCCAAAAATCAGGCACTAACAACTGCACCAAGCCGCGATCAAGAAATTCCTGACGATGCGATTGCAACGCAGCTTGAATGGACGACAGCGCGAACGACGCCATGGGTTCAACGACAGGCGTCGCCCCGCCAGTCGAGGCGAACCACGAAATTGCAATGCTTGCGTAAAGAGAAGCCGTCGCTACGTAAACGCTGATCGCGATGCCCAAAATGACGGGAGCACTAAAGCGCAGCACCGACACCAACACCAACCCCATCACCGAGTACACCGCCAGCACGTCGCCCGGCCACAACAGCAAGCCATGCGCCACACCGATCAACAGCAACGCCCACAACCGTGCGCGCAAGCGGTTTGGATGACGATCAGCGTCAGGCAAACGTTGCCACTGCCACGCTAGCCCGACACCGAACAGAAACGAAAGCACCGGATACGAGCGGTGCGTGAACAGCAAAGCATTCGCGTATTCCGCAATCACGTCGGCCGTATTTTTCGCAAAATCGAGCCCGTAAACCGATGACCATCCCGCCGCGAACGCATGCACGTTCACCAGCGCAACGCCGAGCATCGCGATGCCGCGCGCTAGGTCGATGGCGGGAAGGCGTTCGGTGGACGAAATATTAGTCATTTTGCGATGCACTATTTGCTACAGCTTTTCCGTGGAAGCGTCATTCTTCGGGGGCTAAGTCGGCAAAATGAATAAAGTTGACTTCCATAGAAAACTGCCATCAGCCCCTGTGCAATGGTCATTTGGAGAAAAAGCCATAGGTATTGTGTGGGGCGGAATCCGGAGGAGTTCCGCCAAAGTTGCAGCGCAGACGCGTTCGGCGGAACCGCGTTGCGTTCCGCCCTACCTCGCGGCAACAAGCGCTTCTGCAGAAAGGCGCAGAGCGTGGGTTGTTAACGACTCAAGTACCACATGACGCGCCGTGGTCAAGGTCGGATAATTGCGCTTGATCGCGGTCGTATACAGCGGATCGTAATGATCCACCAACAGAGATTCGACCACGCCATCAATATTTCCCGCAGTCGCCAACGTCTGCCAGCGTTCGAGCATCTCGCCGCCGCGAAGCGCTTTTAGCGGCGCAAGTTTTTTCATGAGCAACGTCGGATCCGCAACGAAATGTTCGTACTCACCGCGCAGATGCAAAACACGCGCCGAGATCGGCACGTCGAGCCACACGCACTCCCCGGCCGCCATCTGCTCACGCATCGATTCAGGCATTTGCACGAGCCCGATCTTTTTGCTTTCAGACTCTACGAACACCGGCCGCGTTGGATCGAGCGCGCGCAATTCCGCCCAGAGCAAACTGTCGAAACGCTTCTGCGTGGGTTGCGGTGCGGTCACGCTTTCGCCGAGCAGCGAGCCCTTGTGAT
>JBBRGY010000146.1:0-7492 GCA_038223495.1 Burkholderiales bacterium
GTCGCTGGCAACGTCTACACGGTGGGCGTGGCGCAGTCGCGAGAGCGGCAGGATGGCTTGTCACGCGTTGCCACTTTGCACGAAGCGGTGGCGCAAACCGCGACACTGCTGGTTGCGTTTTATCTCCTGTGGTATGGCCTGACGTACGTCGCCAAACCGATGAAAGTATTGAAGACGCATCTCGACACGCGCGGTGCGGATGATCTGAGCCCGCTGCCCGAACAGCTCGCGCCAGAGGAGCTCGCGCCGCTCATCGCATCAGTGAATTCTCTGATGCAACGGCTGCAGACGTCGATCAACGCGCAGAAGCGATTTATTGCGAATGCGGCGCATCAGCTGCGCACACCGGTTGCCGCGCTGCGCACATTGAGCGAGCTCGCGGCGCGCATGCCCGATGGGCCGGAGCGCGATCAATCTATGAACCGCTTAATTACGACCGGGGAGCGCGTCAGTCACCTCGCCACGCAGCTACTGACGCTGGTGCGCGCTGAGAGCGCGGGCACCACGCGCCTGAGCGTTGCCGTAGAGTTGCGCGCGCTCTGTGAAACGGTCGCCCATGACGTGGTACCGCACGCTATGGAGCGCGAAATTGAGTTTTCTCTAGAAGGTGTAGACCATGATGTGACCGTGACTGGCGATCCGACGCTACTGGGTGAAATGCTGCGTAACCTACTCGACAATGCCTTTAAGTACACGCCGCGCAGAGGCACCGTCATGCTGACGTTGCTGGGCGGAGGCGCTGATCCAGCATCGATTCGGGTGGACGATTCCGGGCCGGGCGTTCAGGCGTCGGAGCATGAGCGCATCTTCGCCCCATTTACGCGCTTCCCGCACATGGACACGGAAACCGGTGTGCCGATCAGCGGCACAGGTCTGGGTCTAGCCATCGTTCGCGAAGTGGCCGACGCACACGGCGCTGCCGTGAACGTTGGGCGCTCGACATTGGGCGGCGCGTGCTTTGTTGTCAGTTTCGCGTCAGAAAGTCGTCAGAAGCATGTAAGCGCTGCCGCCTAACGTCCGTAGGTAATGCAGGCCGACGGGAGGGTTGGCCGCATCAACTAAAGAGGATCAAACTATGTCAAATGCAACCGCACGCTTCGACGGCGGCCCGAACGCGGCACCGCGTCCGATGTCCGCCGAAGAAAAGAAAGTTATTTTTGCGTCATCGCTCGGCACTATTTTCGAGTGGTACGACTTTTACTTATTTGGCGTGATGGCCGCCATTATCGGTGCCAATTTCTTCACCAAACTTGACCCTGCAACACGCAATATTTTTACCCTGCTGGCGTTCGCTGCCGGATTTGCTGTGCGTCCGCTCGGCGCACTGGTGTTTGGTCGCCTCGGCGATTTGGTTGGGCGTAAGTACACCTTCCTGATCACGATCTTGATCATGGGTTTTTCTACCTTCATGGTCACCTTTCTGCCAACGTACACGAGCTGGGGTATCGCCGCACCGATCATTCTGATCGCGCTGCGACTGTTGCAAGGGCTTGCGTTGGGCGGCGAATATGGCGGCGCGGCAACCTACGTGGCCGAGCACGCGCCACACGGTAAACGCGGCGCCTACACGGCATGGATTCAGACAACGGCGACCGTGGGCCTGATGTTGGCGTTGATGGTCATTCTCGCGACGCGTACGACGCTCGGTGAAAAAGACTTTGCTGATTGGGGCTGGCGTATTCCGTACGCTTTTTCTGGCGTCTTGTTAGTCATTTCTGTGTGGATTCGCCTACAACTGTCGGAGTCTCCAGCATTCGAAAAAATGAAGTCGGAAGGCAAGACCTCCAAAGCGCCACTGGCAGAATCATTCGGCCAATGGAAGAATGCCAAAGTCGTTTTACTCGCCCTTCTGGGTCTCACCGCTGGCCAAGCGGTGGTTTGGTACACGGGGCAGTTCTACTCGCTGTTCTTCCTTACTTCGATCCTGAAAGTTGATGCGGCGACCGCCAACATCCTGATCGCCGTTGCGTTGATTCTCGGAACACCGTTCTTCATTGTTTTTGGAACGTTGTCGGACAAAATTGGCCGCAAAATGATCATCATGGCCGGTTGCGCAATCGCTGCTTTGACGTTCTTCCCGTTGTTCCATGCATTGACGAGTTACGCCAACCCGAAGCTGCAAGCGGCGATTGAGAAGTCACCGGTCACTGTTGTTTCAAACGCATCCGATTGCAACCTGTTGTTGAATCTGACAGGAACTAAAGTGTTCACGACCGCTTGTGACGTCAGCCGTTCATTCCTTGCCAATGCCGGCGTGAACTATGACAAGGTCGATGGACCTGCGGGCACGCCAGCGACGGTTAAGGTGGGTGACAAATCAGTCGTCTCCTACGATGCCAAATCACCGACCGCTAAGGACGACAAAGTTCGTTTTGAGAAGGAAGTTCGCGACGCGTTGACCGCGGCAGGTTATCCGCCCAAAGCCGATCCGATCCCGATCTTCTCCTCGAACTGGAACATGATCGTCGTCATCCTGACGATTATGGTCATCTTCGTCACGATGGTGTACGGCCCGATCGCCGCGATGCTTGTTGAAATGTTCCCGACTCGCATTCGCTACACGTCAATGAGCTTGCCATATCACATTGGTAACGGCTGGTTTGGTGGCTTCCTGCCAGCGATCGCGTTCTCGATTGTCGCTGCGGAAGGCAATATCTACAGCGGCCTCTGGTATCCGATCATCATCGCCGGTATGACTTTCGTCATTGGCATGCTGTTCATCAAAGAAACAAAAGACATTGATATTTACGCTAAGGACTAAGGACTTTTTATGTGGAAAATAGCTGTAGGATTTTTAGTGTTTGCCGCGCTGGCCCTGTGGATGCTCTCGAAAGGTGGAGACATCGATATGGGTGGTGAAAAGCACGACGTGGCACCGCCTGCAGTTACCACCGAAAAAGCTCCCGAGAAAGCACCCGGAAAGTAGGTCCGGGTGATCAATAAAAAGGGCCGGTTTATCGGCCCTTTTTTTTGTCGCTCTTTTGATCGCCGAGTTCGGCGAGACCCCGAACCTGGTCTGTGAATTAGCGATTTAGCGTAATTTCAAAGCGTAGACGCACCCCCGTGAGCTCGACGACATCGCCTGATGCGAGGTCGCGCACGCCCTCTAGCGCATCGCCGTTGATATAGGCGGGCGTCACACCCTCAAGCTGCTTGATTTGCCACCGCGTAGGGCTGATGCGCAAAAACTCAATCACTTGCTTGCCCTCTTTGCCTAATGTGACCGAGGGTTGATTGAGCGGATAGCGTTTGCCCGCTGCCGTGCCGGAAAGCACCGCAACGCTTGCGGACAATGTTCGCACGCCTGTGCCAGCGCCACTGGCTCCTGACTTCGCAGGCGAGGCCCGAGGAGTGGCTACGGCTGCTTTCGAGGCCGCAACGGGACTTGCTGGAATAACAATCGGTGTTTTGACGCTCAGCTTGATCGGCGGATTGACCAGCGACGCACCTTTCGGCAACGCAGCCAGTAACGATGGATCGAGGTCAAGCCCCGGAATGCTAGGGTTGTCTACCTGTGCAGCAGCCTGCTGCCTACTGACAGACGGTGCGGGCGCAGATACGGCTGGTTCTGGAGCGTCCGGCAGCTCAACCAGGGCGTCGGCAGTCGTGTTAACGGACGCACCACCCGCAGCTGGCAACGCGAACGGCTCAATCGATTCCGGTTGCATAAATTTCGCGGCTTCATCGAGTTCGGCGAAGTACATCAGGCGCTCGCGCCCCACGCCAATCTGATCGCCATGACGCAACGTGTGCAGGTCAATTTTTTTGCCATTCACACGAGTGCCGTTCGTGCTGCCGAGGTCTTCAACCGTTGCTGAACCAGGAAGCACACGGATCACCGCGTGCTCGGCGCTAATGCCGGGGTGTTTGATGCGTACATCGCAGCGACTGGTTCGACCGATCAGATTCTGCTCAGCCTTGAGCGGAAACTCAATGATCGAACTGTCGGGTTGAAGCCAGAAGAGTTTTGCCATGGTGATTCGCTATTTCGCCGCAGGCGGTTTCAAGAATTTTTGCCACCACTGGTCTGCCACGGGCGGATCACCCACGACAACAATGATGGCCGAGATATTGTCGCGTCCGCCATTCGCATTTGCGTTGTCAATCAGCACTTTAATACGCTCGGCCGGAGGAGAATTTGCGCCCAGTTTGGCGGTGATAGTGGCGTCGTTGATCATATCCGACAATCCATCCGAACAGAGGAGATAAACATCTCCGGGTCGGGTCCGGAATTCCTGTACGTCGGCCTCTGCAATCGCATCAATCCCCAATGCCCGCGTGATGAGGTTTTTTTGCTGCGAATGCTTCGCTTCCTCTTCGGAAATTAGACCCTTTTCGAGCTGATCCTGCACGTAAGAGTGATCACGCGTGAGCTGTTCCAGGGCATTTTCGCGCCACCGATAGCAGCGCGAGTCGCCAACGTGCGCGATGCCCACACGCCCATCATAGAAGCGCGCAGCGACAATGGTGGTGCCCATGCCGTTCAACTCTTCACGTCCGCGCGCTACGCTGCAAATGCGGTTGTTTGCTTTTTCAATTGCGCCGCGCAATTGCCGCATTGCCACGGATATTCCGGTTTCGGGATCAATCCGACCAAGATCCGCGTCTGTCAGGCTGACGTCTGACGAGTCTTCTCGCACCACATCGACAGCGAGTTGGCTCGCGACTTCTCCCGCCTGATAGCCGCCCATTCCGTCGGCCAGAACAACAAGTCGCCGGTCGTCGTCGACCAGGATGGCGTCCTCATTGTGCGCCCGTTCACGCCCTACATCGGTGCCGCCAGCGAACAGCCAGGGCCGCAAAGGGCGCACTTTCGTTTTAGGGCTGGGTGAAGCTCGCGGCGATGACATCTACATAATGTACTAAACGTTGAACCGATCACGCCGCCGCATCGACCAGAATCGGTTTCAAAACGCGTTGAACTTCACCTGGAGTCATCCCAACGAGGAAGCCGCGCTTGCCGCCGTTGATGTAGATCATAGGCAACTCGGCAATACTCTGCTGCATGTAAACAGGTAGCGTCTTTCGCGTGCCAAATGGCGAGGTGCCACCCACCATATAGCCGGTGTGCCGATTTGCCGCATCTGGCGAGCAGGGGCCAATGCTCTTGCAGCCGCGTGATCGGGCGAGATTTTTGGTGGACACCTCATGGTCGCCATGTTGTAGACAAATGAGCGGCTGTTTCTGGTCATCTTCAAGCACGATGGTCTTGATCACGCAGTGCTCGTCTACGCCGAGCGACGCAGCTGAATGCTCTGTGCCACCACGCTCCACGTAGTCGTACACATGAGCGCTAAAACTAACTTTGTGTTCGCGCAATACGCGGATCGCCTGGGTGATGGGATAGTCGTCTGGTTTTGTCATGATCCTATTTGCCGCGCGGGTGGTTATCCCGATGAATTAGCTTTAATCGCTCGCGCGCAACGTGAGTGTAAATCTGGGTGGTTGTGATGTCGCTGTGACCGAGCAGCATTTGTACGACGCGCAGGTCTGCGCCATGATTGAGCAAATGCGTGGCAAAAGCGTGGCGTAGCGTGTGCGGCGACAGCGCGTCGGTGTTGATGCCAGCAAGCACCGCGTTGCGCTTAATGATGTACCAAAACGCCTGCCGCGTCATCGGCTCACCCCGAGCGGTCAAAAAGACGTAGTCATTCGTGCGCGGCGGCGGTAGCCATTGGGCACGTGCGCCGGGGAGGTATCGCTTAAGCCAGGCCACTGCCAATTCACCCATGGGGACGAGGCGCTCCTTCGACCCCTTTCCCATCACCTTCACCACGCCTTGTTCCGGATTCAACTGGATCAACTTGAGACCGACCAACTCGCTCACGCGCAAGCCTGTCGCATAAAGCACTTCCAGCATGGCGCGATCCCGTTCACCAAGCGGCGTCGCGGTGTCAGGCGCGGCGAGGAGACTCTCGACTTGTGCCTCCGACAAATTTTTTGGCAGGTAACGGGCCGATCTGGGCGCGTCGATCAGCTCACACGGGTTCACGTTGACTCCGCCGGTTTCCACCTGCCAACGGTAGAAACGCTTCAACGTTGAAAGCCGTCGACTCACAGAACTCGAACGCGCTTTTTCGGCAAACTGGAGCGCCAGATATCGCTCGATATCGCTACGCGCGACGCTGCTAAGGGCGATTTGCGCAGCGACGCACCACGCGTCAAAGCGCACCATATCCTGACGATAGCTCGCCAGAGTGGCAGGTGACAAACCATCAGACAGCCACAGCTGATCACAGAATCGGTCGATTAAGTCTGCATGTACGGCGGTCATGGTTGCACTGACTGATAAAGGGCCTTGCCCATTGACAGGGCATCATAAACAGGCAGCCCGGTTGCTTCGGCGACGGCGCGGGAATACGGCGGCATATTGGCGCATTCAAAGAGCCAAAGGCCAACACTTGGGTGGGCTCTCTGTACGGACTCGGCAAGACGAAGCCATTCGTGCTGCGCGGTTGCTGGGTCGAGGGGAAATTCAGCGTCGAGAATGGCACGGCGAAAGTGAGATTGGTCGGGCAGATCAAAAATCAGGGCGTCGTCAGGAATGCCCGCCGCCCGCTGCACCGAAGAATTCAGTGCTGCTTTACTGATCGTCAGAATGGCCACTTGACGCGAGCCGCCTAATTTCCTACGAAGCGCACCATAGCTCAATAGCGTCGATGTACGAACCGGGACTGCAATCGCCAATTGCAACGCCCGCTGGTGCCGCACCAAAAACCCGCACGTTGTTACGACCGCGCAGGCACTGCGGTCCACAAGTCGCCGCCCGGCGTCGATAAACAACTCAATCTCCTCGAAGGCCCCAGAAACCACGGGCTGTGCAAATGCACCGTTAACCCGCTCGATGATGACCGGAAACGGCCAAGAGTTGGGATTGCCAGTGTCACCCAGCGGGCGCAAAAATTGCGTATCCAGCATGATGATGCCAAGCGATGATGGAATGGTGGCAGGCAAAGTGACGATCAAAACACTACTATTGAATGGTACGCAATTTATCAAGAATCGGCGACAGTGCAGAAACTCGGTGAATTGTGGCGTTGCTTACGCCACGGCTATTGGCATAGTGGCACGGGAATTTTTGGCTGCTACCGCAACGTTTTGGTATCGGCGTAGACGCAATCGACTTGACGACGCTTCCTAACCTAAATATTCACCCTAACTTCGGAGAACTTGAATGAAACTCACCGCTCGAACGCTGGCAGCAGCCTTAGCTTTGATCGCCGCAAACAGCATGGCGCAAACCAAATGGGATTTAGCGTCTGCCTATCCGCCTGGTAACTTCCATACGCAAAATCTCACACAGTTTGCTGCCGACGTCGACAAAGCGACTGCCGGAAAACTAAAAATCACCATTCATTCAAATGCTTCGCTGTTCAAGGCGCCAGAGATCAAGCGCGCGGTTCAAACCGGCGGCGCACAAATGGGTGAAATCCTGTTGGTGAACTACCAGAACGTATGGCCGATTTTGGGCGCGGCCGGCGTGCCGTTTCTC
>JBBRGY010000147.1:0-7489 GCA_038223495.1 Burkholderiales bacterium
GGTCATCCTCAGCGCTGAATGGCGTAATCCGCCGAGTTGATGATTTGCCACATGACGGCGCGGAAGCGGTCGTTTCGCTGCGTCGGATAGTCAACCGCGGTGTATGCGGGCGGCAGCGTTCGCGTGATGTTGGTCGCCATCGCTACAAGATTCGCTTTGAAGGTCGTCTTCAAGTTATTCGCAGTGAGTAGCAAATCCAGCTCATCGACTAAGGCTTGCGGATTGTCGGCGAGGGCCACGCCCGCCGCGCCCGTGAGATAGCGGTCGTAATTCGGTTTGATCCATTTCGGCCCGTCGCTCGATCGAAAACCACCGACCACACCCCACTTGGCAAAGTCGGCAAATCCGGCGACGGTTGACGTCGACGTGATGTCGAACTCCGGGCCTAACAGATACGCCGACGCCATCGCACCGGCGGGCTCGAAGTCAGGCGAGTAGAAGTTAAATACTGAAGGGGCCTGCAATGCGGATTGACCGAGCGTGTCTGAATCGCCCGTGTTCCACACGTCGTAATAACCGCCGCTCGCCACCGCACCAAATGCACGATGTAACTGAATAAATTTGATGACGGGCTCGCGCAACTTACCGTAAATGTTGCTGCCCGCAATGTAGTTGTCGCGTGCCTCAACATCGGTCAAGATCGCGCGAACCACCGCCTTCATATCGCCTCGTGTGCCAGTGCCGTTGTTGTTGAACGCTGCCGTGACGCGGCCCACATACGCGGCGCTCGGGTTGCTCGTAACGAGGCGCATGATGAGCTGCTTGCCGATGAACGGGCCCACGTTCGGATGATTGAAAATGTTGTCAATTGCGTTTTCGATGTCCGTCTGTGCGGTCTGGTTCGCAGGCAGCGTGGCGTACGGCGCGCCGCTGTATTGCAGCAGCGTTTTCGTCCCCGTGTGATGGGGCGGCGGATAGGACCGCAACGGATCAGACACAGAGCACCACGTCGCAGTGCCAGTAGGCCAATGCCCATCTTGCGGGCAGCGTCGACCGACCCACGGCTTCATCGGCGGTGCCCAATCCTCAATCGGCCAGTAAAAGCGCCATGGCTCGGTAGCCTCTGGCTGATCATGAAAATGCCATCCAGTGAACGCTTTGGCAAAGCCTTGCACCACGTCTTCTGTGTAGGTTGGAATAAGTTGCCCGCCGCTGCTTTGCGGCGTGCCGTCGGCATTGAGCATCACTGTCCCTACCGAAAAAAGCTGCAGCAACTCACGCGCGTAGTTCTCATTCGGCGCTTCGACAGTGCTGCCAAGCATGTCAAGGTAGACGCCCATTGCCGGGTGCAGCGTCACATCGCGCAGCAGCGTGCGGAAATTGCCGAACGCATGTGTGCCCAACATGTCCATGTAGTTCGGAACTCCGGTACCGGCATCGAGCAAACGGTTGTTACCGATTGATACAACCAGTATCTGCATCAAGGCATTGACCATGCGCTGGCGCAGCTGATCATTGCCCTCAAACGCTTGTTTGTAAAACGCTGGCACGTTGGCCGCCCACGGACAACCGTTGGAATCGGTGCAGCCGTTTGCGCCGGTCTTGTTTGCAGCGATCAAGCCAGCGGCGTACGTCGTGTACGACGTCGCAGGCAGCGCAAATTGCTCGTTCAACCAGGCGTCAGCGCTCATCCCCTGTGCGCGATAAATCTGGGCGCGCGTTGCGCCAAAGGTCGCTTGCTGCAATAGCCGTGCCGCCGCCTTGGGCGTCGGGCAACCGAGCGTCAAAAAAGATTCGACCGAGGTACCTGCACGACGCTGCGCCAAAGCGGGCAGTGAAATGTTTGTGGTCAATGCCTCGCGCGAAAAACCCGCCAAATAACGGCTGATGATCAACGCATCAGACGGCGTGAAATCCCCATCGCCGTCGACGTCAAGTCGCGCAAGATTCGCAGCAATAGCCGCCTCAGCGCCAGCAAGCGAAGCACTCGGAGCAACATTGGCGATGAGCGCCGCACCGCGGATTCCGCGCGCGTATCGCGCCAGCAACATTCCATCGACAGCATATTTCGGGACGCCCGAAGCCCCAGATACGTTGAATGGACAACTCGCGATTTGCGCAGTTGAAACACCCGGCAAAAGCATCACTCCGGTGCAAACTAGCCCCAACAGCCAAGCTCGCAAACGCATTGGTCGCATCAACAAAATCATCATGTAACCCTCAATCGCGTGACGCTGAGCGCCCAAGTTTCATCCCCGACCGAAGGATAACGTATGTCATGACGTTGGCATAGTGGCAGCGTACCAATCCAGGTCGCCCAGATGCTCGCATCCGGGTTCGCATCGTTCATAGCTCTCCGCGATCAACGTCCTCGCCACCCGCCCAATTTAGTGGATTCAATCCGCCTCTCACGTAGCGATGGAAAGATGAATGCGGCCAATCAGCAACGGCCATGGCATAACCATGCTTCACGGGGTTGTAGTGGATATACGCAACATGGTTTTCAAAATCACGCTCATCGCGAATCGTATGTTCCCAGTAGCGCGCCTGCCAAGGTGATTCCGTCTCCGTCCAGCGCCCCAAATCACGAAGCGCTGATGTGAATCGCGCCTTAAGCATGCGAATACGTTGCCCGTATCCCGCATCGCCATCGGGCATTGTCCAGATCATGTGAAGATGATCCGGGAGCACGACAACCGCATCGGTCGTCCAGGGGTTGAGCGCATGAGTCGCGCGCATTGCGTCGCGCAACTCACCAATATGATCAGTCAGCAGCGTTTGTCGACGATCCCGCAGTGTCAATGTGAAAAAGTAGGTTCCGCCGGGGACGAAGTTGCGGCGATATTGAACCATTTGAAGTGAGCCTTCGGCGCGAGATGAGGATCCCGGATGCGAGCATCCGGGCTACAGCAATTGCCCATCGAGACAACAAGTGACATTCTTAAGCGACCTAGTAGCCCGCATGCTCGCATCCGGGTTCCCGTCGTCCTGCGAAGCCATTTCTCTTACGCAACGACCGTCGCCAAAGCCTCCGTCAACTTGCTCGCATCCGTCCCACCCGCCATCGCCATATCGGGCCGTCCACCACCTTTACCGCCAACAACCGCCGCAGCTTTGCCAACGATGTCACCAGCCTTGAACTTGCCAACCAAATCAGCGGTCACGCCCGCGCACAGCGCAACTTTTCCGTCCACCGATTTACTGCCAAGTAGCACAACGCCCGAACCGAGTTGGTTCTTAAGCTGATCGACCATTTCGCGCAGCGCTTTCGCATCCGCGCCTTCGATCTCGGCCGACAAAAACTTCACGCCATCCTTCTCAACAACTTTGCTCAACAGATCGCCACCCGCCGCAGCGGCAAGTTTGCTCTTGAGCGCGCTGAGTTCTTTCTCTAGCGCTTTGACGTGATCCTGAATTTGCGCGATCTTGGTGGTGACTTCGGTCTGCGGAATTTTGAGCGCGCCCGCGACGTCTGCCATGCGTGCGTCGAGCGCCTGCACGAAGGCCATTGCGTTCAAACCGGTGACGGCTTCAACACGACGCACGCCCGCTGCCACGCCACCTTCGCTAATGATTTTGAAGAAGCCGATGTCGCCCGTGCGCGTGACGTGGGTGCCGCCGCAGAACTCTTTGCTGGTGCCGATTTCGAGCACGCGGACTTCGTCGCCATATTTCTCACCGAACAGCATCGTCGCGCCGCTGGTTTTGGCTTTTTCGATGCCCATGACTTCGGCGTGCGTCGCCGTGTTGGTGACGATTTCGGCGTTGACTTTTGCTTCGACTTCGCGGATTTGCGCGTCGGTCATCGGTGCGTTGTGCGCAAAGTCAAAACGTGTTTTGTCGGCGTCAACGAGCGAGCCTTTTTGCGCGACGTGCGTGCCGAGCACTTCGCGCAGCGCCTTGTGCATGATGTGCGTGACCGAGTGATTGCGCACGGTGCGGGCGCGTGCATCAAAGTCAACTTGCCCGGCGACGGTGTCGCCAATGCGCAGCTCGCCGTTTTGCATGAGGCCGTGATGGCCGAACACATCGGGCTGCACTTTCAGCGTGTCTTCCACAGTGAACAGCGTGAGGCACACGCCGGACTTGCTAAGCTCGCCTTTGTCGCCCACCTGACCGCCAGATTCAGCGTAGAACGGCGTGCGGTCGAGAACGACGATTCCCCGGTCACCGGTAACGAGCGAATCCACCGCGCTGCCGTCTTTGTACAGCGCGACTACGCGGCCCTCTTCCGATAGCGATTCATACCCACGGAACGTCGTTTTCGGGCCGGTGTATGCGAGCACTGTATCGGCCTTAAATTTGCCTGCTGCGCGTGCCGTCGTGCGCTGCTTTTCCATCGCGGTTTCGAAGCCCGCTTCATCAACCGTAACGCCACGTTCGCGGCAAACGTCCGCCGTCAAATCGAGCGGAAAGCCGAACGTGTCATACAGTTGAAATGCGACGGCGCCGTCGAGCGTCTTCGAACCATCAGCAAGCGCCTTTTCAAGAATCGCCATGCCGTGAACGAGCGTCTCACCAAAGCGGATTTCTTCGCTGTGCAAAGTCTCGGCGACGCGATCTTTCGCGGCGCGCAACTCGGGATACGCCTCACCCATCTGCGTATCGAGCTCAGCAACAAGTTTGTAGAAAAACGGTTTCGTCTGACCCAATTTGTAGCCATGACGCAGTGCGCGGCGGATGATTCGGCGCAGCACGTAGCCGCGACCTTCATTGCTCGGAATCACGCCATCAGTGATGAGGAACGAGCAAGCGCGGATGTGATCGGCGATCACGCGCAGGCTTGGGTTCGCGAGATCGGTGCACCCAGTTTCGCGCGACGCTGCGTTGATCAGCGCGACGAACAAATCTATCTCGTAGTTCGAGTGCACGTGTTGCAGGATGGCGGCGAGGCGCTCCATGCCCATGCCAGTGTCGACGCACGGCTTGGGCAGCGGCAGCATCGGACCGTCTTTGACCTCGCGGTTGAACTGCATGAACACAAGGTTCCAGATTTCGATGAAGCGGTCGCCGTCTTCGCCGGGTGAGCCGGGCGGGCCACCTTCGACGTGATCGCCGTGGTCATAGAAAATCTCTGAGCACGGCCCGCACGGGCCGATATCACCGGCCATCCAGAAATTGTCGGAGGCGTAGCGCGCGCCCTTGTTGTCGCCGATACGCACAATGCGATCTTCCGGCACGCCGATGTCGTCACGCCAAATGCCGAATGCTTCGTCGTCGTCGGCGTACACCGTGACCAGCAATTTTTCTTTCGGCAAACCGTAGACAACGGTCAGTATTTCCCATGCGTACTTAATCGCGTCGCGCTTGAAATAGTCGCCGAACGAGAAGTTGCCGAGCATCTCGAAAAACGTGTGGTGACGCGCGGTGTAGCCGACGTTTTCGAGATCGTTATGCTTGCCGCCTGCACGGACGCTGCGCTGCACGCTGGTTGCGCGTGTGTAGGGACGTTTATCCACGCCCGTGAACACATCCTTGAACTGCACCATGCCGGAGTTCACAAACATGAGCGTCGGGTCGGACGCGATGAAGAGCGGCGACGAGGCAACACGCGTATGCCCTTTGGACTCAAAGTAGCTTAAGAACTTTTCCCGGATATCAGCAAGTTTCATGTGTTTTTTGCAGTGAGTGGATTTGATGGCACTGGATTCGTTGCAACCCAGCGCACGCCCGGTGCGGGCGAAACCTTTGATTTTACGGGCGAAACGGACGCACGCAGCTAACGGCAAAATCATCAATCAGGCCAAATCGGCATAGCTGCGCTGGATGCGACAGAGATTACAGCTTTTCTGTATAAACACTATTACACAGGGGCTAGGGGTCAATTATGACCAAAGTCGATAACTAGCGATTTCAGCACCTAGCCCTAATTTGGATTGCCTTCTACGAAAAAGCTGATAACACCACTCAAGCGAAACAATCACGCTAACGGCATAGATGAACGCGAGATAATTGCGACGTTGGAACGTTCCACCCCCGCTCCGCTCGTCGCCGACGAGCCCTCTGTGCCGCCAAACACGCAAGACCCACTGCCGCCGCATCAGACCTCCGCCGTAGCGCCAACGAGGTTGCCGCGAGAGCTCTATGTGCTCGTGCTGCTCCTGATCATTGCGCACACTGCCTTTAACGGTATCCGCATCACCACCTCGCTGGCCGCGATCAAGGCGGGCGGCGGCGCGATTTGGGTCGGTTTCCTGACGGCGATGTTCAATATCGTTCCAGCATTTGTGGCGATTCGCGTGGGTCGCGCGATTGATCGTGTGCCGCTGAAGCGACCGCTGGTGCTGGGCTGCGTGATCGTGGCGCTTGGCGGCACGGTCGCGGCGATCCAGCCGATGCTGGGCATTCTCGCGCTATGCGCGTGCGCGATTGGTCTGGGTTGGATGGCGATTGCGGCGTCGTCGCAATATGCGGTCGGTTTGTATGGCGGTGGCGTCAATCGCGTGCGCGCATTCAGCGTGATGTCGATGGGCTTCTCGATATCAAGTTTTCTTGGACCGCTGATCGCGGGATTGATGATCGACCATGTCAGCTATCAGGCGGCGTTTGGCGTGTTGGCGGCTTTGCCCGTGATTTCGGCGGTCGCACTTTCCACGCGGTTGCTCAAACTTCCCACCGCGCCCCCGCGCCCCGAGACCGGAGATGGAGGTGCGCGGGAACTGTTCGCGATGCCGGTGCTTCGCAATACGCTGATCACCGCATCATTCATCACGGTGGGCTGGGATTTGTACGCCTTCATGGTGCCGGTGCTGGGCAGTCATCTTGGGCTCACTGCCACGCAAATAGGTTCGGTGCTGTCGCTCTTTGCCATTGCGGTGTTTGTCGTTCGCTTTTTCATGTCGTCATTAACGCGGCGGCTTGGCGAAACTGGCGTAATGATTGCGGCGATGACGCTGGCAGGTTTCACCTTTCTCGCGTTCATATTCGCCAACAGTTATTCGCTGATGCTAGTGCTCTCGTTCGTCATCGGACTGGGACTCGGTGCGAGTCAGCCGATCATCTTGTCCCTGCTACACGACGCCTCACCTCCAGGGCGCATCGGTGAAGTTAATGGCATGCGTATGACGCTGATTTCAACCAGTCAATGGACGATGCCGCTCGTGTTCGGCATGCTCTCGGCGAGCACTGGCATGCTGCCGCTATTCTTGATCGTCGGCGGCGGAATATTGTCAGGCAGTGTGTTCGCACGGCGAAAGTTGCCTCGCGGCTAACGACTGCGGAAACTCATCCGAACGCGTGACCGTGCAGCCTGATTGGCACTTGCATCCGCGCTGGAATATTGACAACTGTATTTGTATACATTACTCTGCACTCAAATTTGCAGATGAGGCTGTCCATGAAAATACCGCGAATGAGCATGATTACGCTGGGCGTAGCTAACCTCGATAAAGCGACCGATTTTTATGAGCAGGTGCTGGCCACACCGCCCAATAAAACGCACGACGGCGTGCGCTTCATCGAATTGCCCGGCGTGTGGCTGGGGCTTTACCCCCTCGCGGATCTCGCAAAAGATGTCGCACCAAATGTGCCCCCAACGCGCAGCGGCTTT
>JBBRGY010000148.1:0-7423 GCA_038223495.1 Burkholderiales bacterium
CAGGCAAAACCATTACGCCGGTACTCAGTGGCACCGCCAGTGACTACGCGAACGCCGTTGTCCTCCAACCCGACGGCAAAGTGGTGCTGGCGGGCGCGTGCACAAACGCGGCCAATACAAGCACCAACTTCTGCGCGCTGCGCTACAACGCAGACGGCACCTTGGACACTAGCTTTGGCGTCGGCGGGTTGGTTGTCACCATCGTTAGCCCGCTCGGCGCGAATGCGAAGGACTCTGCCAACGCCGCAATCCTTCAGCCGGACGGCAAACTGGTGCTGGCCGGACGTTGCTATCTGGGCAATTCCGACGCCAACGGGCTCACCTACGACTTCTGCGCCGCACGCTACCTCCCCAGCGGTGCCCTTGACGGCACATTCGGCAGCGGCGGCAAAGTCATCACCTCGCTCGGCGTCAAGGATCATGTCGCCACCGTCATCGCCATGCAACCCGATGGCAAACTGGTACTGGCGGGCGACTGCGTCGTGGTTACGTTTTTCGAGACGCATTTCTGTGCGGTGCGCTATCTCGCCAACGGTGATCTCGATACCACCTTCAACAGCACCGGCAAGCTCATCGCGCCGGTATCCAGCAAATACGATTACGCCATCGGCCTGGCTGTGCTTCCCGATGGCAAACTGGTGTTGGGCGGCACGTGTTTTTCGTCCACCAGCAACCGCGGGTTTTGCGCCACAAGATACCTGGCTAACGGCACGCTCGACTTGACGTTTGGCGGCAACAATACGGGCAAAGTCACCACGGCCATCGGCAGCGCGGATGATCGCGCAACCGCAATGGCGTTGCAGCCGGACGGTAAGCTGATCCTCGCTGGGTATTGCACCGTCAACGTTGCATTCAGCACCGAGATGTTTAAACGAATGTGCGCCCTGCGCTACGACGCCAGCGGCCTCCCCGACTTGAGTTTCAGCGGCGGCAGACTCATTGTGCCTGGGCCCGTTGCTGGCTACAACGAGGCCATCGCGGCCATCACCTTGCAACCCGACGGCAGGGTGCTGATGGCGGGTGCTTGCGACAACCGCAACGGCGTATTCGGCGGTCTCCCCGATTTCTGCACGCTGCGTTTTAACGATGACGGAACGCTCGACACCAGCTTTGGCAACGCCGGCAAGGTCGTCACCACGCTGGGCGATTTTTCCAATGCGGGCACCGGCATAGCGCTACAGGCGGATGGCAAGCTGCTCGTCGCGGGCTCTTGCCACAACAGCATCAGCAGCGGCCTTGACTTCTGCGCAGTGCGCTACGACGGTGGCCCGTTTGGTTACCAAAGCTGCAAGCCTGATCTTGACGGCGACGGCAAATTTTCTGCATCCGACGCGTTGGTTTACGCGCGGGTTGCGCTCGGCATCAGTGGCAACGCCGTAGTCGGCGGCGTCAACTTCCCGGCGGCCGCAACGCGCAACACATGGCCGCTGATCCGCACCTATCTCGTCATGCAGTGCGGGATGAATTTAGGTCCGTAAAGAGCGCTCGTACGGGCGGCGCTGCTTCGACCGTCTCGCATAACGAGGCTCGGGTCGCGGCAGAGCCGCTCCGACAAAGCCTAAGGCAGCGCACCCGCATTCGCCCCGCATTTCAAGCAAAAACGCAAGAAAGCAAACCATGCACCCTCTCATCAAAACTCTCGCCCGCTTAGCGCCGCTGTTGCTGATATTCAGCCAACCCCCAGTGACGCACGCCACGTCCGGCCAACCGGGCACACTGGATCCTACCTGGGCCACTGCGAGCCCGCTTGGCGCGGGCAAGGTCATCACCTCGTTGACCAGCGGCGAAGACAAGGCTTATGCCATCGCGCTGCAACCCGACGGCAAGCTACTGGTGGCGGGCGAGTGCTTCGCTGCAGTCGCTGGTGGAGGCTCGCGTTTCTGCGCGCTGCGCTACAACGCCAACGGCACGCTCGACACGAGCTTTGGCAGTGCAGGCTTCATCATTACGGCCATTGGTAACAATGACCTAGATCGCGCTCGTTCCATTGCCTTGCAGCCAGATCGCAAGATCGTGCTCGCCGGTCGTTGCGATACCGGCCCGGTCAGCAACCGCGGGACGATTTATGCCCTCTGCGCGGCCCGCTATCTGCCCAACGGCGCACTCGATACAACGTTTGGAACGGGTGGCAAAGTCATTACCAAGGTGGGTGTCAAAAATTATGCGGATGACCCGGAACTGCCAGTTGCCGTCGCGGTGCAACCCGACGGCAAACTCGTGCTCGCCAGTTCTTGTCACTTCGACGGCTTCGACGACAACAACATTCCCTTCAGCGACATTCGCTTATGCACGCTGCGCTACCACGCCAATGGCTCGCTCGACTTTAGTTTTGGCAACGGCGGCAGCGTGCTCACCAAGCTGGGTACATTACCGTCTGCGGCGTTTCTAGGCGGCCTGGTCGTGCAACTCGACGGCAAATTAGTAGTCGCCAGCTTTTGCTACTACGGCAACAATCCAAACATCATAGGTCAGACACGAGTTTGTGCGGCGCGCTACTTGGCCAATGGCACGCTCGACCTTAGTTTTGGCGGCACAGGCAGCGGCAAGACATATCCATATAGCGGCTATGAGGTCGGTGAGGTCAACGCGATGTCCCTGCAGGCGGACGGTAAGCTATTGGTCGCAGGCGCTTGTGGTTCAGCAGGCGGGAGGACGGCTATGTGCGCAACGAGATTCACTGCCGATGGAACGCTCGATGTGGGTTTTGGCGGCCCAGTCGCTGGTAGCGACAGTAGAGCCGGCACCGCAAGTACTCCTGTCACCACCGCCGTCAACTCTACCTTCGACGAATACGCCACTGCCGTTTCCTTGCAGCCAGACGGCAAGCTACTGCTGGCAGGCCGATGCGTCAAGACGACCTACTCAGGCCCCAATACCGCCACTCAAGCCATAAACTTTTGCGTGTCGCGCCACCACAGCAACGGCGCGCTGGACGCGAGCTTTGGCACGGCTGGCAAAGTTTCCACGCAGATGGGCAGCGCTGGCGTCCCGTACGCCCGCGCTGCGATCCTGCAATCGGACGGCAAACTGTTGGTTGCGGGCTATTGTTCGCCGTCCAACGGCGCTACCAATGAATTCTGCGCGTTGCGCTATGAAGGCGGGCCGTTCAGCAACCAACATTGCAAACCCGACATCGACGGCGACGGCGAATTTCTCGCCACCACCGACGCGCTGATCTATGCCCGTCTTGCCCGCGGCGTCACCGGCAGCGCGCTAATCGGCGGCATCACATTCCCGACCGCGGCCACGCGCAAAACCTGGCCACAGATTCGCGAC
The DNA here is from genome assembly GCA_038223495.1 of Burkholderiales bacterium. Taxonomy (GTDB): domain Bacteria; phylum Pseudomonadota; class Gammaproteobacteria; order Burkholderiales; family Casimicrobiaceae; genus Casimicrobium. The sequence continues at coordinate 3,277 of JBBRGY010000148.1, forward strand.
TACCTCGTGACGCAATGCGGTGTGACACTCGCGCCGTAGTATCTTTCCATTTTGGTGGGTGCGCGTGCTTGTGCGTGGTCTGTGGCCGCGCGGTGTCAGCGAGAATGTGGATCGAGCGCGAGGATGAATCGACCGGCTTCCGCAACCAATTGAAGGTGATGCAACTGTGCAGCAACATTGGATTGACGCGCTTCGCGAATACGAACGGCTCATGGATTTGCCAGACGCCGAAGCCGACGTGCAATTGGCCACGTTGCGCGCGTCGGACGCGACGCTGGCGAAACTGGTTGACGACATGCGGCGTGAGCCCGCGCTGACGCTACGGCCCATCGGCTCGACAGGCGCGGACGCTGAGCTGGACGATGGGCGTCAAGAGCGTGTTGCGAGCGACGCACAAAACACGGGTCGTCGACTCGGTGCATACACGTTAATCCGTGAGATTGGTCGCGGTGGCATGGGCAGCGTGTGGCTGGCTGAGCGCGCAGATGGCCGTTTTGAAGGCAAAGTAGCGATCAAGCTATTGTCGAACGCAGCATTGCGTGCGCCGTCCGCCCGCGAGCGCTTCAAGCGCGAAGGCGAGTTGCTGGCCAAATTGTCACACCCGAACATCGCGCGCATGATTGATGCGGGACTGGTCGATGAGGATGTGCCGTACCTGGTACTGGAGCATGTGCACGGCGTGACGATTCAGCATTACTGCGAAGAGCACGCGTTGGGCGTCATCAAGGTCGTCGAGCTTTTTTGTCAGGTGCTCGAAGCGGTGGCTTACGCGCACTCGATGCTGGTGCTGCATCGAGACATCAAACCGGCCAATATTCTGGTCACTGCGGCGGGGGAGGTGAAGTTACTCGATTTTGGGCTGGGCAGATTGCTTGATGCAGATACGGGTAACGACGGCGCTGGAGACCTGTCGCGGATCGCTGGACTCGGTTACACGCCACGCTACGCGCCGCCCGAGCAGATGAAGGGAGACGCGGTGGGCACCGCTAGTGACGTGTACTCACTCGGCATCACGCTGTACGAATTGCTGACTGGCGAGTCGCCGGACGACCGTCAGCACTACACACGCCCGTCCGAAAAGCTCGCTGTTTCCCCTGCCCGCAGCCATTGGTCGAAGATCGTGAAAGGCGACATCGACAGCATCGTCGCAAAAGCAATCAACCAGTCGCCGAAAGACCGCTACGCTAATGCGGCAGCGATGAAGGACGATCTACTGCGGTTCTTGAATGACGAACCCGTTACTGCGCAACCGGACACCGGTCTGTATCGCGCGGGCAAATTCGTTCGGCGGCACCAGTTCGCCGTTGGTTCAACCGTTGGTGCGGTGCTGCTGGTATTGGCGGCGCTTTCTGTTTCGGTGTTGCAAACTATTGAGGCGCATCGGCAGCGTGACGAGGCGGACCGGCAACGTGCCCGCGCCCAGAGCGAGACGGAGCAGCGCGACAAAACCATTGACTTTGTAGTGCAGTTGATCTCAAACCATGCGCCGCAAAATGCGCCGCTGACCACCGCTCAACTGCTGGACATCGGCATTGCAAAAATTCCGGAAGTGTTTAAAGCAGACTATCTAACCAGTGCCAACGTCGCCAAAATGCTGGCGATTCGCTTCTATGAAATGGGCGAACCCTCCCGCGCCCGTCGCGGCCTTGAAGACGCGCACAACTACGCATTGAAACAAAGCGACGCAGCGACAATCGTCGACAGCAAATCATTCCTCGCAGAGTTTCACGCCAACAACGGCAACGTTAAGGAAGCGGCCCGATTGATGCGTGAAGCCGTGGCTTTACTACCGTTGATCCCAGCCTCAAACCCGTCGCGTCGCGGCATCGAGGAAACGCTGCTGTTCGATCAAGTCATCATCGCCTGGAAATCCGGCGACGCGCCGACTGCGTTAGCTACCGCCGAGAAGCTAATGGCGAGTCGAAGTCAGGGCGGCGATAACAGAAAGCATAGCGAGAGCGCCGCGTGGATTCGGGTGATGCTGGCCAACCGTATCGCGATGCGCTTCACGGAAGCGGTCGCGGCCAACGACAAAGCCGTCGAGCAATTGGTTCAAGTTGGCGCAGGCGACGGGCTATCAGCCAATTCCGCGTTCGCGGGCCGACTCGACCTGCTGCTTACGGCGGGCGACCCGGCTGCGGCGGTCAGCTTCATCGAGACTCGGTTGCAACCCACACTGAAACTCCCACTGGCACAGGTATCTGATCTGTTATTTCAGGCGGTGATTCGCAGTTATGCACAACACGGCCAGCTTGCGATTGTTCAGCGTTTGCTCAACGAGCGAGCGACCGCAGGTGACACGGCAGCACTTGCAAAATTGCGCTTGGTCTATGCCCGTTTTGAAACTTGTGTCGTGAGCGCCGACGCCCCATGTGCTCAGCAATTTGCATCGCAAGCCGCCGAGATGTTCGTCCAAAGCGCACCGGGCAATCCTGCTGTTTTGGTTGGACGGCGATGGGTGCAGGCTGTCAATGCACGACTCGGTGGAGACGACGCCGCCGCGATGGAGGCCATTGCAACAGGCCTCAAAGAAGTCATGGCGCATACGCTTTCACCCAGTCCGTTCTATGCGCCGCTACTAGTTGAGCGCGCTCGAGTTGAGACCAAACGCGGTAACCTGGAGGCCTCATATGCGACGGCGCGCGAAGGATTGGATTATCTGGAGCGCAATCATCGCTACGATCCGAAACGTTGTCTGATGCGTGCTGAGTTGTTGTCGCTGGGAGCGACTGCATTGCAAAAAGTGGGGCGCACAGCAGAGGCACAACCGCTCCGTGATGAGAGCGACGTGATTTTCCGCACTTTGCTGAGTCCGGCACACCCGCGTTTTAAAATCCAGTAGTGTCGCGGCAAGCCGCTAACACAGGCGCTGGCTGCGCGCACTTACTTCTCGGTCTCCCGCAAAACCATTCCCAAAAATGCTTGCGCCTTGCGCCAGTCACGCTGCGCGGTTGCCATGGAAATCCCAAGTTGCTGTGCACACTGTTCAAGCGTAAACCCAGCAAAAAACCGCAACTCCACCAAGTCATGTGCGCGCTTATCGGCAACTTCTAGCGCTAGTAGTGCGCGGTCAATTGAGATGATTTGCGCATGATCCAATGAGGTTGCGGCAACGTCATCGGCAAGAGTCAAACTCACATGGGTGCCAGCGCGTTTTGCGGTCTCTCGGCTGCGCACGTAGTCGACGATGATGCTTCGCATAGCGCGCGCGGCGTAGGCGAAAAATGCGGCTCGATCAATCGGCATACGCAAATTACCAAGCCGCGCAAAGCTCTCGTGCACCAGCACTGTCACCGGCAAATCCGTGTAGTTCGACCCGCGCCGCAGATGCTGTCGCGCCATGCGCTTCAAATCCAGATACACGGCAGGGTACAGCTCATCGGAATTGGCAAACCGCGTCTTACTGCTTCGCTGGAAGTCCTCTGATGACTCGCTCATCGGTTACCCCGGAAACGTATGCTTGGTCTGAAGAGTCTAACAAGTATCCGTGCGTTTGGTCGATCAGCTGCGGGGCCGCACCACAAAGAGAACCACCGTGCGGAGCTCTGAAGGACGCAGAACCTATTGGCACAGCTTTTTGCGTTAAGTCTTATGCGGCTTCCCATAGATCAAAATTAAGCCGCTATCGATACATGCCACTATGACTTTTAGTCGACTTGTTGGCTTTTGCGTTTCGAGCCCAAACGCATCGGTACTTTGAGCGAAAAGTCAGTAAGTTAACTCACGATTGTCGCGCGTCGAATCGCCAGCTTTTCAATCGCCGTCCAATCCCAGGCAATGCCCAAACCGGGTGCGTCGGACGGGATCGCAAAACCGCCGTCCCGCGCCATTCCCTTGGTGGTGATCGAATCAAGCTGCGGGATGTATTCCACCCACGGTGCGTTCGGCACGGCGGCGCACAGGCTCACGTGCAGCTCCATCAGGAAATGCGGACAGATCGGCACATTGAAGCTTTCGGCCAGATGTGCGACCTTGAGCCAAGGCGTGATGCCGCCGATACGGGCGACGTCAGCCTGAACGATGGTGCAGGCGCCGCGCTGCAAATATTCGCGGAAATGTTGCAGGCTGTAGATCGATTCACCGACCGCAATAGGCAGACTAGTACTCCGCGCCAACCGTTCGTGACCGCCCAAATCCTCTGCTGGCA
>JBBRGY010000149.1:0-7311 GCA_038223495.1 Burkholderiales bacterium
TGGCCCAACGCTTCATCCAGCACCCACTGCCCGATGGGTGTGATCAACTGCAAACCCTCGGCCACATGGATGAATTGAGCAGGCCCAATCAGGCCGAGCTCGGGGTGCCGCCAGCGAATCAGCGCTTCAACGCCGATCAGCACACCATCGGGTTCACTGACCTGCGGTTGATAGAAGAGCTCGAACTCAGCGTTGTGTAGCGCATCGCCCAGTTGCGACTCTATAGTCAGTGCATGATCGGCGGCGCGTGCCAGCGAAGGATCAAAGAAGCGTAGTGTCGCCCGGCCCTGCGACTTCGCGAGATACATCGCAGTGTCGGCATTCTTCAGGAGCGCCATCACGCTTCCACCGTCATCGGGGAACAGGGCCACACCAATCGAGGCCGTTACGGTCATTCGACGCCCTTCGATATTGAGTGGTCGTGCCAGCGCATTGAGCAGGCGCTCTCCGAACGCTGCCAAAGCCTCGCGACTGCCGCCCTGTTTATGCACAACAACGAATTCGTCGCCGCCGAGGCGAGACAGCAACGCTTCGTCGCCGCACTCAGCTTTCAAACGCTCGGCAAAAATCACCAGTAACTCGTCACCCGCAGCATGTCCTAGCGAGTCGTTGATACGTTTGAAGTTATCAATGTCGACAAACATAACGGCGAGGCTGGATTGCGTCTCTCCCGCGCCGCCGATTAACAACTCAAGTCGTTCGTTAAGTTGTGTGCGATTCGCGAGCCCGGTTAACGAGTCGTGCATCGCGAGAAAGTGAATGCGCGCCGCGTCGGCCACGCGCTCGGTCATGTCGCGCACAACGCTCATGCGAATGGTCTTGCCATCCCACTGTAAATTGCGCGGTGTGAATTGCACGGGAATGCGCGAGCCGTTTTTGTGAACAAGCACACTGTCGTAGGACGTTTCTCGCGATAACGCCATGGCGGCGATTGCTTCTGCCTGCGCATCGGCCGCCATGAATATCAACGGGTTCTGGCCGACCACTTCGTCAAAGGTGTAGCCAAGCATACGCAACAACGGCGGATTGATGTCAACGATTTGGCCGCTCTCGTGGAACACAATGCCTTCGGTGCTGGCCGCCATATATTTGCGCAGACGCTCGACGGCCTCGCGCGCTTCCCTGATTGCCTCACGGTGTGACGTCACGTTCGACATCAGCACGTAGCAGAGCGAGAACGTGCCGTCAGCGCCGACGTCTGGCACCAGATGAACGTCGAACCAGAAGCCGTTGTGATCTTTTTGTGGCAAGTGATATTCAAACTTGATGGCTCGTCGCTGATCAAGCATTGTCCTGACGAATGGCATTGCGGTAGCCGCGATTTCCTCGCCCATCGCGTCGGCGAACGTCATGCCGATTAGCGCTCTCGGATCTTGCCCCATGAGGCGAGCGAATCGCGCATTTGTATACACAAAGCGCAATGTCTGGATATCGAAACAAGCCAGGCTCGCGGGCACGTTTTCAGTGAGCGCACGTAGCTGTTCCCGCGTCGCTAACGAGGCAGGAACAGGTTCTGGCAAATTGGGCTTTGTTGAAAGCCCCGGCAAATCGGCGCTCATGTCAAATCACTGGGCTTAGGGGAAATGAAGCAAGGCACCAGTTTAAGGAATAACGCTTCAGAGTGGCGAGCACCAAGGCAGCTTTAAATCACCTTTTTGCGAATTTGTGTCACGATGGTTTCGATTAGGATGACCACGATGAAGATCGTGAATAAAATCAGCGCCACACGTTGCCACTGAATCAGATCAATCGCCGCGTTCAGCGCCATGCCGATGCCACCCGCACCAACGAGGCCCAGCACCGCTGATTCGCGCACATTGATGTCCCAGCGGAACAGGGCAACCGACCAGAATGTTGGTAACACCTGCGGCCAGTAACCCATGATGATTTGCTGCATTCGGGTCGCGCCGGTGGCTTGCAAGGCTTCGATGCTTCCCTTGTTTGACTCTTCAACGGCCTCGGAAAACATCTTGCCGATGAAGCCAATCGAGTGGAAAGCAATCGCCAACGCACCCGCCAACGGCCCCGGACCGAACATCGCTACAAAAAACAGCGCCCAGATCAACGTTGAGATAGAGCGCGTCGACACCAGAATAAATTTGGCGACCAGGTTCACCCAGAGAAACGGCGTTGCGTTGCGAGCCGCGAGAAAACCCACCGGGATACCCATCATGAGCCCGAGGATCGTTGCCATCGCCGACATGTGCATGGTTTCGACCAATGCGGGCCAAACGACAGGCCAGAAGTGTTCCCAATCGATGGGCCACATGCGCGTGCCCATATCGACGACCTGCTCCGGTGCGTCGTACAAAAACTCGGGGATGATTTCGATGGTCTTTAACGCCCACGCGATGGCAGCAGCCATCGCGAAGAAAACAGCAAATCGAGACAACCGTTGCAACGGCGTGAAGCGAATCCAGCGCTGCATTTCGATGGAAGCCGATGTCATCGGAACACCCGCTTCACATAAATCTGCAGCACTTCACCAATCATCACCAAACCGATGATGCAAATAATGATGCCCGCAACGAAGTTGTAATCAAAGCGTTGAAACGCCGAAAACAAAGTGCCGCCAATGCCGCCCGCGCCCACCACGCCGACCATCGTCGAATTACGTAGATTGCTGTCGGTCTCGTAGGCTACAAAGCCGATAAAGCGGTTCATCACTTGCGGCACCACGCCGTACGCGATCACGTTCATGAACGACGCGCCGGTCGCGCGCACCGCTTCAATCTGCTTTTTCGAGATTTCTTCGATGGCTTCCGAGAGTAGTTTTCCGACGAAACCGATGCTTGCAAAGGTGAGCGCGATGATGCCCGCGAGTGCGCCAAAACCCACGGCCTTCACGGCGATGATCGCTACGATCACCGGATGGAAAGACCGGCAAAAAATAATGATCAAGCGCGCCAACCAACTCACCCACGACGGCATCAAATTACGCGCTGCCAATACCGCAATCGGTATGGCAAGCGCGGTTCCGATCAGGGACGACAAAAAGGCGATTTGCAGCGACTCCAGCAAGCCCGGAATGATGTCTGTTTCAGTGAAATTCGGAGGGAAGAAACCCGCGAGAAAGCGCACGCCGTAGCCCACGCCTTTTTCGATGCGATCAAGCGACAGCCCGAGTGTGGCGGCGGCGTACACCAGATAGGCAAACACCGCGACGTACGCGAGGCGCTTTTTGAGCGATGGCGCGAAAAAGTCAGTGCGCGTGACGTCGGTTTTTTCTGCGAGCGAGGCAACGCTCATGTGGCCAACCAATCTTGACCGCCGTAGATCGTCTTTAGTATGTCGGCGTCCAGTCCGTCCGGCGCACCGTCATAAACCACCAAACCACCACTCATGCCGATCACGCGTTGGGCGTACCTTTTGCCGAGATCGACCTGGTGGATATTGATCATTACGGGGATGTTGTTCTCAGCGGCCAGATCACGCATCACTTCCATGATCTCGACGGAAGTCTTTGGGTCAAGCGACGACGTCGGCTCATCCGCGAGCAGCAGCCCCGGCGACTGCATGACCGCGCGTGCGATGCCCACGCGCTGTCGTTGGCCGCCTGACAATTCGTCGGCACGGCGATTGGCAAAATCCGCTAATCCCACCCGCTTAAGCAGGGCAAACGCTTTCTGAATATCCGCTTCATCAAACTTGCGTCGCCATGCGGACCACGCGTTCATATACCCGAGCCGCCCCGACAGCACGTTCTCCATGACGGTCAAACGCTCAACAAGGTTGTATTCCTGAAACACCATGCCGATGCGACGGCGTGCCTCACGCAAAGGCTGCCCGGAGAGTTTCGCCAGATCCTGTCCTTCGAACAGGATTTCGCCGGCCGTCGGGTCGATGAGTCGGTTAACACAGCGGATCAGCGTGGATTTTCCGGTGCCGGACGGCCCGATGATTGCGGTGATGCCGCGCCCTTCGATATCGAGGGAGATGTCTTTGAGTACAGGTTTTCCGGGGACGTATTCTTTAACGAGGTGTTTGATGGACAGAGTTGACATAGAGCGATCAGTGACGGGTAACAAGGGACGCGTGACGCAAAGGCGTGACTCATTCGTCACGCTTCACGCCGCCCGTCACGTTCTCAAAGGCTATTTCTTCTTGGCCGCCGCTTCGCGCTCGGATTCTTTGACGTAAGCGGCTTTGCCAAAGCTTTCACCGCCTGCGGCTGCGACCTGACGCACAGGCTCCCAAGTCGTTTTGTAGTTGATCGGGAAGAAGCGATCAGCGCCGTCAAACGCCTTCTGCATTTCTGGTGTGAAGCGGTAGTCATAGAAGCACGACAGCACTTTGTCTGCGAGTTTCGGGGTCAGATCGTGCGCGTAAGCAAAGCTGGAGGTCGGGAATTTTTTGCTGCGATAGATCACGCGGAAATCGCTCTCCTTGATCTGGCCACGGCGAGCCATGCGCTCAAAAACATCAGAAGCCACGGGCGCAGCATCGTAGTCGCCTTTTTCAACACCCAGGATCGATGAGTCATGTTTGCCTGAATAGACCACGGTGTAGTCTTTTTCTGGCGTCACGCCAAGCGCGGGGAACAGCGCTCTTGGGGCCATGTTGCCGGAGTTTGACGATGGTGCAGTATGTGCTACTTTTTTTCCTTTCAGGTCATTGAGTGTATGAAGCGGCCCGCTAGCCTTCACTACAACGATCAGGTTGTAACCCTGAAATTCTTTCGCGTAACCTTTCACGGCGAAAGGAATCGCGCCCGCGACGTTCACTGCAAACGCCGTTGGCCCTGTCGAAAAACCAGCGACGTGCAAGCGTCCGGAGCGCATCGCTTCGATCTCAGCCGCGTTGTTCTGCACTTGAAAGAACACCACTTTTTTGCCAGTGCACGCCGCTAGATGCGCGGTAAACGGCGCAAAAATTTTCTCGTAAACTGCCGGATCCTCTACCGGCGTATATGCCCAGACCAGTGTTGAGGGATCCTTCAATTTCTTTGGATCCGTGGGTACATCAGCCACCATATCGCCGTTAGCGTCGCAGTAGTTCACATCCAGCTCGCCGCGGTTTTTACACGTGGCTTGTGACCAGACGTTGGTGGCCAGCAATGCAAATGCCGTGGCCGCAATCAATATTTTTTTCATCATCATTTCCTCTTTGCGTTATTTCTTTTTCGCGTTTTCTTTGTCGAACTGTGCCCGGTTATACGGTGTTCCCGAAGCTTGGGCAACCGCACGTACCAGTTCCCAGTCTTTCTTGTAATCGACGGGCAAGAAGCGATCGTCGCCTAAAAATTCCTTCTGCATCTCAGGAGAAAATTTGTAATCGAAGAAGCACTTCTTGATCTTGTCTGCCAATACCGGCGTCAAGTCGTGCGTCAGCGCAAAGGCTGACGTTGGGAACTGGCCCGAGCGATAGATGATGCGCGTGTCGTCGGCTTTCATCTGGCCGCGCATGATCCAGCGGTCGTAAATGTCGCTAGTGATGGGCGCGGCGTCGTAGTCACCTTTAAGCACACCGGCGAGCGACTGATCGTGCTTGCCCGAGAACAAAATGGTGTAGTCCTTGCCTGGCGTGATGCCTTCTTTCGGGAACAGGGCGAGCGGCGCCAGATGGCCCGAATTGGACGAGGGCGAGGTGTGGGCGACCTTCTTGCCTTTTAGGTCGGCGAGCACTTTGAACGGGCTGTCTTTTTTCACGACGACCACTTGGCGGTACATTCGTGGGCCGTCCTTATTGCCCTTGATCGCGAAGGGCACCGCGCCCGCGAGGTTCACCGCAAAACCCGTTTCACCGGACGCGAGCCCCGCGATGTGCAAGCGGCCAGAGCGCATTGCCTCGATCTGGGCGGCGTTGCTTTGCACGGTGTAATACACCACTTTTTTCTGCGTGCAGGCCGCAAGATAGTCGGTGAAGCCTTTAAATAGATTGGCGTAAACCGCAGGGTCTTCAATCGGCGTATAGGCGAAGACGAGCGTGTTGGGGTCTTTCCATTTCGCCTTGTCTTTGGGCGCTTCCGCGACCAGATTTTTGTCCTCGTCGCAGTAATTGGTGTCGAGCTCGCCACGATTTTTGCAGTCATCGGCGGCGAATGCCGTGAGCGGCGTGACGATAAGCACGAAGGCGAGCGCGTGGTAAAGAGATCGAAGCCGCATAGGTCACATCCTGAACTTGGTCAAATTGACACTTTGCATTGTAGAAAGCCTTGCGCTCTGCCGCCTCCGTAGAATCCCTGTAAGAACCCAATCTAGCCGTCACCATGTCAACGCCACCCTCACTGAATCCGCCCCTCTCGGTCATTGTGCTGGCTGCTGGAAAAGGCACGCGCATGAAGTCGGCCCTGCCAAAAGTGCTGCAACCCCTGGCTGGACGACCGCTTTTGGCGCATTCGCTGGCGAGCGTTGCCGCGCTGAAACCCGCGTTGACGGTGGTGGTGGTGGGGCATGGCGCGGATCAGGTGAAAGCCGCGTTCAAGGCGCACGAGCTGACGTGGACTTTGCAAATGCCACAAAACGGCACAGGGCACGCCGCTGCGGTTGGGCTGGCGGCGGTTGCCGATGGCGGAGTCACGCTGCTGGTCACGGGCGACACGCCACTGATTCGCAACGAAACGCTGGCGTCGCTCGCCGCGCTGGTCGACGACAAAACCTTCGCGCTACTCACTTGCAACGTCGCCGATCCCACGGGCTACGGCCGCATCGTGCGCAATACGGCGGGCGAAGTGATCAAAATCGTGGAGCACAAGGATGCTGTGGCCGCGAACGATGCTGCGGTGCTGGCGCTTCACGAAATGAACACCGGCATCATGGCCGCTCCCACGGCATGGCTTCGCGGCGCACTGGCTCGACTTACGCCGCACAACGCGCAGGGCGAGCTTTATCTGACCGATGTGATCGCGATGGCAGCGGTTGACGGGTTACGGGTTGCCACGGCGCAGCCGTCGAGCGAAATGGAAATAGTGGGCGTCAATGACAAAGCGCAGCTCGCTGCGCTGGAACGCGACGTTCAGGTGAGCGAGGCAGAGCGTTTGATGACGGCCGGTGTGACGCTGGCCGATCCCGCGCGCATCGATGTGCGCGGCACGCTCAGCACCGGCAGCGACGTATTCATTGACGTCGGGTGCGTGTTCATCGGCGATGTGACGCTCGGCGATAACGTGACCGTCGGCCCAAATTGCGTGCTAAAAAACGCAACCATCGGAGCGGGCACGACGATTTATCCCATGAGTCATCTCGAAGGCTGTACGGTAGGCGAGGGCGCGCTGATTGGTCCGTTCGCGCGATTGCGTCCGGGCGCTGTGCTGGGTGACGAAGTGCACATTGGCAATTTCGTCGAAGTGAAAAACTCAACCCTCGCGAAGGG
>JBBRGY010000150.1:0-7302 GCA_038223495.1 Burkholderiales bacterium
CCTACGTTGCCTCCGACCAGATTTCACGCATGGCTTCGGCAAACGCATTCGCCGCTGATTTTTGCGCGGGATGTTCGCCATTGCGAATCATCCAACGTCCCGCCACCATCACGTTCGCAAACGGAAGTCCGGGGCTGCTAAAAATCATCGCATCGAGCGTGCGCAATGGCGGAACACCTAGCAGCGTCGGCTCCGACGAATCAACCACCAGCGCATCAGCCCGTGCACCAACTGTAAGGCCCCACAGCGCGTGCCCGGCGGCCGATGCACCTCCCGTAGTCACTCGCGCAAAAAGGCGCTCTGCAGTCGCGCTTTGACCCGTTGCTGGCGAGGCTGCGATGTTGCGGGCACGGTGCTGCAATCGCTGGCCGTACTCCATGAGTCGCAGCTCCTCGCGCCAATCACGCGTGACGTGGCTGTCGGAGCCAATCGACAGGGTCGTGCCCGCATTCAGCCACGCGGCAATATCGGTCGTGCCATCGCCGAGATTCGCCTCAGTCGTCGGGCAAATCACGGCAGCGGCGCCGCGTTTTGCGACGCCTTCGATCTCAGCTTGTGTGACGTGCGTGGCGTGAATGAGTTGCCACCGCGAGTCGAGCGCGTGATGACGCAGCAACCACTCGACCGGACGTAGCCCAGTGGTTTTTATGCATTCATCGACCTCGCCGGCTTGTTCGGCGACGTGAATATGAATCGGTCCCTGCGCACTTGCAACCAGCGTGCTGATCGATTCGGCACGAGCTGCGCGCAGCGAATGAATCGCCACACCTGAGTTGACGAATCGTCCGGGCGACCCCTCATTGATTCGCTTTTGGGCAGCGAGTATCCATGCCGCATCCGTCGAAAATCGACGCTGATCATCGCGCAAAACAGGCGCATTAAAACCCGCTCGTTCGTATAGCACTGGCAACACCGTGAGCCTGATGCCTGCGTCTCGCGCCGCCTCGACGAGCATCCATGTCATTGTCAACGGATCGTCATACGCGCTGCCTTCGGGCGCATGATGCAAGTAATGAAATTCGCAAACATGGGTGTAGCCGCCGCGCAGCATTTCGATGTAGAGCTGCGTTGCGACGGCCTTCAGTTGCGCAGGCGAAATGGCAAGCGCAACGCGATACATGCGATCACGCCAGCTCCAGAAATCATCATGTTCGTTTTCGCGTCGCTCGGCGAGCCCTGCAAACGCGCGTTGAAAGGCATGGCTGTGCGCGTTGACCAAACCCGGCAATAACGGACCGGAGACAATCTGCGCATTGACGGACGCTGCATGGTCTTTGCTGACACCAGAAGCGGTGCTCGACCAGCATCCACTCGCATCGATTTCCAACAACACATCGCGCGCCCATGCGCCGCCCGACGAGGTGTTGAGCCACGCAAGCGGAGCCCAAATTGCCTGAACCTTCGGCGCGCTCATCGCACACTAACTGGCGGCGTCCAGTCAAGCATGATGTGCAACAACTTTTTCAGCATCGGCTGAATCTGCGTGGCCTTCGCCTCATCGTAGGCGTACGGCGGCACTTCCTGCATGTAGAGCGATTGACACATTTCCATTTGCACGGCGTGAATGCCATCGTTCGGGCGACCGTAGTGGCGCGTGATGTAGCCGCCTTTAAAGCGACCGTCAACAGCGTGCGTATTTTGTGTATCGCTGGCCAGGTATTCCGCCAAACGCGTTCGAAGCGACGCATCGCAACTGGTGCCGCTCGCCGTACCCAGATTCAGGTCAGGTAGTTTTCCCTCAAACAACCACGGAATTTCCGAGCGAATGCTGTGCCCGTCCCACAGCAGCGCGAAGCCAAACTTTTCGCGAACGCGCGCAAGTTCGGCGCGAAGCGCATCGTGGTACGGACGCCAGTAGGTTTCGCGTCGTTGATTTACTTCCTCAGCGCTCGGCTTTTGTTCTTCGCGGTACAACGGATCGCCGTTGAAAAACGTGCTCGGGCACAGCTCTGTATTCGATGCGCCGGGGTACATCGGCGTGTTGTCCGGTGGACGATTGAGATCGATCACGTAACGAGAAAATTTCGGGGCGATGACGCTTGCACCGAGCGCCGCTGCAAAGTCGTACAGCCGCTCCAGATGCCAGTCAGTGTCTTCCACTGACAGTGCTCTTTCAATGTATCGCGGCTTCAGCGCCGCTGGAATATCAATGCCGACGTGCGGCAGGCTCAATACGAGCGGCGTGTTGCCTTGTTGCAATGAGTAAGTGGGTTGTTGTGTCACTCCGTGCTCCTAAAAATGAACAGTGCGGCCACCCGAAACCAAAGTCTTCAACGGATGATGGCCAAATCGATACACAATATCTCGCGGATGATCCGCATCCCAGATGGCAAAGTCTGCGCGCGACCCAGCGCGCAGTTGCCCGTAGCTATCTGGCAAGCCCAAAGCGCGCGCTGCGTTCACCGTGAACCCTCGCCACGCCTCTTCGGGTGTCAGGCGAAACAAAGTGCACGCCATGTTCATCATGAGCAAGGGCGACAGCGTCGGCGACGAGCCCGGATTGTGATCCGTTGCGAGCGCAATGGGCACGCCCTTTTCGCGCAATGCAGCGATGGGCGGAAGCTGGGTTTCTCGCAAAAAATAGTAAGCACCGGGCAACAGTACGGCAACGGTTCCCGATGCCGCCATCGCGTCGACGCCCGCAGCGCTCAGGTATTCGAGATGATCGCAACTCAATGCGTTGAACGAGGCCGCGAGCGCAGCGCCGCCCTGATCGCTCAGCTGTTCTGCATGTAATTTAACCGGCAATCCGAGGCGCTTGGCGACTTCAAAAACCTTTCTTGTTTGCTCAGTACTAAAGCCAATGCGCTCGCAAAACGCGTCCACCGCATCGATGAGACCTGCCGCGTGCAAGCGCGGCAACCATTCGCATACCGCGTCGATATACGCATCGGCGCGACCTTCAAACTCTGGCGGTACGGCATGAGCGCCGAGGAACGTTGTGCAAACCGTGAGCGGCAAAACTTCTGCCAGTTTTCGGGCAACACGCAAACATCGCGCCTCGTCCAACTCGGATAGACCATAGCCTGACTTGACCTCAAGTGTCGTCACGCCCTCGCCCATTAGCGCGCGTGCGCGTGGAACCGCAAGTGCCAACAATTCATCTTCACTAGCAGCACGCGTCGCTGCGACGGTCGAGCGAATGCCGCCTCCGGCGCGAGCGATCTCTTCATACGTTGCCCCTTGCAGGCGCAGCTCAAATTCGCGCGCCCGATTGCCTGCATAAACAAGATGCGTGTGACAATCGATGAGCCCGGGCGTGACGCAAGCGCCACCAAGATGATGCTCGTTTGTCACACTCTCTTTTATTGGCGCAGGCAGATCGTCCAACGCGCCGACCCAAACGACCGCGTCACCCGAAGTCACCATTGCGGCGTGGTCAATCCATCCCCACGGTTTGCCACCGTGAAAGGTTGCGATGCTGGCATTACGCCACAAATCAGTTTGCATCGTCACACCAACCTTGTAGCTGATAGTTCGCCACGCCTGCCGCTCCTTATGTTCACGTCCTCAAAGTGCATTGAAACCCCCAGCAAAGTTGCACTGACTCCACGCTCCAATCACGCACATCGTCCGCGCTCCAGACGAGTGAGCGCGGCGGAACCACCACATTTTCACGTGGCGTACGTACCCTAGTCCCGAGCCACGAGAAAACGCCGCACAGCGATAGAGTTTCGTCGGTTTGCGTAGCCAGCCAATGAGTGTTTTCGCGGGGTGAATCGTCTCGCACCATGCGTCGTAACCAACCCGACGCTCGGTTCGTGGCAATCATTAAATTCAAATCCTGTGTTGGTCCATTGGTCAGCGTACACATAGGGGCGTACTGACCATCAAAAGAAAACACGGGCAATCCTGGCTCAAGATGTACGTTAAACGGCTCACCCAACTCCATCCCCACGCCCGTTAGTGCGACGATCCAGCGCTGAACACCCGGAAAAGCGGAGAACGGACCGTCCTTTTCAATGTCAGCGACGCTGAGCCGCAAAGTCCAATCATCCGCGTTCGGCCACGTGAGCAACTCCCGTGTCACGCCTCCGCCGTTGCGCCACGGTTGCTGTGCCATATCGTCCAGTCGCACAACATTTAGCGTCATGGTTTGAATACTCCATCGATTTGATAGCGGCCCGCCGGATGCACCAGCCGGGCCTGGGTGATGGGCACGCCGCGATTGACCGTTCGCCGGGAAACGATCAGCACGGGATCGGTGATTTTCAGACCCAACAATTTGGCTTCCCGCGCGGTTGGCAGTCCCGCCTCAACTGCGAAATGCGCCTCCCACAGCGGCGCGACGCCAAGCAGGTAATGCGTCGGCGTGACCTGAGTGAAATCAGCAGACAAATAATCGGGCGCGCATTCAGGATTCACGTAGCGGTCTTCACATTGCAGCGCGACGCCGTTGGCGTAGTGAACGATAACGGTATGAAACACCGGTGCATTGGGGGCAACACCGAGACGTTGCACAGCGGCTACATTCGCCAACTCTGCCTTAGCGAGATGCACAGTGGCGTGGTGCGTATGACCGCGCTCAACTACTTCTTCATGGATGTCACGAATCGTGAGCGACGAAGATACGCGGTGCAGTTGCGCAGCAAAGGTGCCGACGCCTTGGACGCGATCCACCATTCCTTCAAGCTGCAACTCGCGAAGCGCACGGTTCACCGTCATGCGGCTCACAGCAAACTGCGCCACCAGATCGGCCTCGGATGGCATCAGCGCGCCCGGCGTCCAGTGGCCATTTTCGAGGCGCTCTTTTAGATAAAGCTTGATTTGCTCGTACGGCGGCACCGTGCGCTTTTTTTCGGAGACCGTCGAGTCGCATTGCGATTTCATAAATGCGATGCTACTGCAAAGTTTTGCACTTGCGCAAACTTGTCTAGACAAGTATATTTCGCAGCAATCCGAATTGTTGAATAGCTCAGCGAGGCTCTGATGACACATCCCAACAACCCTCCGTTGTCCGTCCTTTCCGCCGCAATGCCGCACGCAGTGCGCGCTCCGCGAGGCACCGCGATCACCTGCAAAAACTGGTTGATCGAAGCGGCCTACCGCATGCTGCAAAACAATCTTGATCCCGAGGTCGCAGAGAACCCGGATGCGCTGGTGGTGTATGGCGGAATCGGGAAAGCCGCGCGCAACTGGGATTGCTTCGAAGCGATCCTGAAGGCCTTGCGCGAGTTAGGCGAAGAAGAAACCTTGCTCATCCAGTCCGGCAAACCGGTCGGCGTATTTCGCACGCATGTCGATGCGCCTCGCGTGCTGCTGGCTAACTCTAATCTGGTGCCAAAGTGGGCCACTTGGGAGCACTTCGACGAATTGGATCGCAAGGGCCTCATGATGTACGGGCAGATGACAGCCGGCTCGTGGATATACATCGGTAGCCAGGGCATTGTGCAAGGCACGTACGAAACATTTGTTGAAGCAGGTCGGCAACACTTTGGTGGCAACCTCGCGGGTAAATGGATTCTCACTGCGGGTCTCGGCGGCATGGGTGGCGCACAGCCGTTAGCAGCGACGTTTGCTGGCGCGTGCTCACTGAACATCGAATGCCAGCAATCGAGCATTGATTTCCGGTTGAAGACTCGCTATGTCGACGAGCAGGCAACCGGCATTGATGATGCGCTCGCTCGCATTGCAAAATACACCGCAGAGAAGCGCGCGGTTTCTATCGCTTTGCACGGTAACGCTGCGGCGTTGCTGCCCGAGTTGGTGCGTCGCGCAAAAGCAGGCGGATTAAAGCCGGACATCGTCACTGATCAAACGTCCGCGCACGACCTTGTTAACGGCTACTTGCCGTTGGGTTGGTCCGTCGAACAATGGCAAGCGGCGCGCGCTGACGAAAGTCAATTTGTTGCGCTCCGCGAGGCGGCCGCAAAGTCCTGCGCGGTGCATGTTCAGGCGATGCTCGACTTTCAGGCGATGGGAATTCCGACGGTTGATTACGGCAACAACATTCGTCAAGTCGCGTTCGACCAGGGCGTCAAAAACGCGTTCGACATTCCGGGCTTCGTGCCCGCCTATGTTCGCCCGCTGTTCTGTCGTGGCGTCGGGCCATTTCGCTGGGTCGCCCTTTCGGGAGACCCCGAAGACATCGCCAAAACCGATGCCAAGATGAAGGAGCTTTTTCCGGAGAACGCTCACTTGCACCGCTGGCTCGACATGGCGCACGAGCGCATAGCGTTTCAGGGGCTGCCAGCGCGGATCTGCTGGATCGGACTCGGTGAGCGGCATCGTGCGGGACTTGCGTTTAACGACATGGTGAAATCCGGCGAACTCAAAGCGCCAATCGTGATCGGTCGCGACCACCTGGACTCCGGTTCCGTCGCGTCGCCCAATCGCGAAACAGAATCGATGATGGACGGCTCTGACGCGGTGTCGGATTGGCCGCTACTGAACGCGCTGTTAAACACCGCAGGCGGCGCGACCTGGGTGTCCTTACACCACGGGGGCGGTGTTGGCATGGGATATTCGCAGCATTCGGGCGTAGTCATAGTTTGTGATGGCACTGATGCCGCCGCCAGGCGCATTGAGCGCGTCCTGTGGAACGATCCGGCGACTGGGGTGATGCGTCACGCGGATGCGGGCTACGAAATCGCACGCGCATGTTCGCGAGAGTGGGGTCTGAATCTGCCCATGATCCCGAAGGCGGCATAAGTAAAAGAGCGAAGGCAATTTTGAACACCATCACTCTAAACGTCGGCGCACTCGCACTCGACGATTTGCAAATGCTCCACACCGGTGGCGTCAAACTAACCATCACACAGTCTGTTCGCGACGTCATTCGCGTCAGTCACAACGTGGTCGCCAAAGCGGCAGCCGGTGACGTAGCTGTGTACGGCGTCAACACGGGTTTTGGCAAACTGGCGAACAAACGTATTAGCGCCGAAGATCTCGAAACGCTGCAAGTCAATCTCATCCGCTCACATTCCGTGGGCGTAGGTGAACCGCTAGCGCCCGCAGTCGTCCGTCTAATGCTGGCACTGAAAGCGGCGAGCCTCGCGCGCGGATACTCGGGCGTCCGCGAGGCCGTGGTCGATACGCTATTGGCGGTATACAACGCAGGGCTGGTTCCCTACGTACCGAGTCAGGGCTCGGTCGGCGCGTCTGGCGATCTTGCACCGCTTTCGCATATGACGCTCGCGCTCATAGGCGAAGGCGAAATGTTGGAGCACGGACAACGCGTGCCCGCTGATGCTGCGCTTGCAAAAGCAGGTATTACACCGTTGAAGCTCGCAGCCAAAGAAGGTCTCGCACTCATTAACGGCACACAGACCTCCACTGCGCTTGCGCTGCATGCGCTGCTGA
>JBBRGY010000151.1:0-7253 GCA_038223495.1 Burkholderiales bacterium
GATCCTGCAAATCGCTCAAATCGTCCGCACCATTACCGACGACGTTCTGGCGATAGCCAACGCCGCTGGCGCGGGTTCGCGCAGCCAGCCTCGGCGCGTCGGCGTCTAGGCGTTTTTTCACATAGTTCGCGCGCGCCAGACTCAGTCGATCATTCACCTCTTCAGTACCCGAATGGCTGGTGTGTCCGATAACGTCAAGGCAGGATTTTTTGTCGGCATTGCTGGCCATGCGCCTCGCGATGCTGCGCAACCAGATCGGGTAGGGGCCACTCACTTTCGCATCCGACCAGAAGTCGGTGCGTGCGGGTTGGAACAAAAATTTCACCGAAAGCTTGTTTGCAGCCAGACCATGATCGACGATGTTGCCGAACGCTTTCTCGGCGGCGGCTGTTTTGCCGAGCTTCCAGTTGGCGAGATAGAGTCCGCTATAAACGCGCAACTGCTCACCCGACGGAGAGCGCACGGCCTTCGCGTAAAGATCCAGCGCGTGCTTGAATTTACGCCCTTCATAAGCAACGATTGCGTCCGAAATCACCGTCGCCGTCTCAATCTGATCACGATAGATTGGATCAATCGGATCGCCCACTTTGGTACCCTGACAGGTCTTGATATAGGCGTCGACCGACTCGTCTTTTACCCACACCGGTGAGTCCGAGTAATACAGCGTCGGCGTTGTGTTCACACCTTCAAGCATGGCGCGGGCGACGCCTTTCGAGATGATTTTGTTTGTCGACAAATCAGCAAGCGCGAGACAAATGCGAAATGCCTCGGGCTTGCCCACGGTCTTGTTTTCGAGCGTAATGGCGGTGAACGTTCCGACCAGCACAATCGGCGATTTCGCTACGTTTGCCGACGTGAATTCGCGCACATCGGCGGCTGGGAAATTATCGCGAGCGACATCGCGGAGTCGGGTTTCGATGTAGCGACTGGCCACCGTCTGCTGTCCGCTAACGCCATCAATCAGCGGATCGATCACGATCATGCGAGGGCCCGGCGTTGGCACATTTTTGAACAGCGCGGTGGCGGCGTTGACGATCGCCACATCAAATGGCACCAGCTTCGGCGGTGCGGGCGGCGGTACCGGTGCGGCAGGCGGCGCAGCGACGGTCACAGGCGCGGGTGGCGGCGCGGGCGGCGCTGCGTGGTCCACCGTGGGCGTTGGCGGCGTCGCGCATCCGGAGAGCAACAAAATGCCCAGCGCCGCGATTGCCGTGAGTTTCATATGAGGTTGCAGGACGTTCATTTGCATTTCTCCGTCAAAAAACTTTGCTCTTCATCGCTCAGCGCAGCGCCTAATCCCCATCGATCAAGTAAACCGGCGCAACGCCCTGGCTGCCGTGATTCACGTGGTTCATCCGGCGTACTTTCGGCGCGTGGTGGCGGTGGGCGCTTGGTCGCTCCAAGTTCAATCTTACGCTCCTTCGTCGGCGCAGTCGCTGGCTTGGCGGCCTCGCTCTTTAGCTCCGGCGGCGCTTTTGCGGGTGCAGTCGGGACTTGAACAACCGGGGTCTCCACAGGTAGAACTTCTAGCGGTAGAGACGTTTTCTGAGGCAAAGTCGTGTCACTCGATGGCAAAACAGTGGACGGCACAAAAACTGGAGCTGCGAAGGGAGGCGTGCTTTTCGGGTCTGCATTCGTTGGGTTCGGCATGTGCGCCGGAGGCAATTCGGGTGCCTTTCGCGGCCCGGACATCGCCCACCACGCGAAAAGCGCAACGCTGAGCAAACCCGCAGCAATCGCGATCCATTTACCCAGTTGAGCACGGCCAGCGCTAGAGTCTGCGGCGTCCAGCTGCGGTGACGGTCGCGCCCGTTCAGCGTCACGCTCAACCGGAGGCGGTGTCGTAATCACTGTTGATGGAGGCACGAGCACAGGCGCAGGTATAGGTGCGGGCTCGGGGGCGATTTGGGGGACAACCGCAGGCGCAGTAGACGTGCGTTCACGATTAACTATCCGCGTTTCTGCCGGAATATTGGCGACCGGTTCAGGCGGAGGTGGCGCAACGGCCACCGGCGCAGGCAGCGCAGGTGCCGGCACATCTGTACGAACCTTGTGCGTCACGACATCCACCACGGGGGCGCACAACTCGTCCCAACCCATCAAGGCGATGAATTCATCGATGCTTTGAGGGCGATCCTCCGGCTTGACCGCCAACGATGTCGCCATTGCGTCAAGCCAGCGCTCCGGCAATCGCCCAGCAAACACATCGCGCGGTCGCGGCATTGAATCGCGCAGCATGCGACTGATGGCAGTGGGCGGTGGACTGCCCGATAGGGTGAAATAAATGACGCCAGCCAGCGCGTAAATATCAGTCCACGGCCCCTGCTTCAGCTCGCCGTCGCCGTATTGCTCAATCGGCGCATAGCCCGGTTTCAGGATCGCGGTGAAGACTTGCGTGCCCTCGATGGCCTTTCTTGCAGCGCCAAAATCCAGCAGCACCGGCCAATTATTTTCACCCAACAAAATGTTGTCGGGCGCAACGTCGCGGTGATAGCAATGCGCCGCGTGCAACACCTCCAGCGCATCGCACACCGGCAACAACAGCGCCGGCAGCGTCTGCTCATTCGCGCTCCAGCTGCCCGCGTTCACCGCATCGCGCAAGGTCACGCCGCTATAGAGCCGCATGGCCAGATACGCAGTCCCGCGCTCTTCCCAAAAGCGATACACGCGTACCAGCGCCGGATGGTCAAACTGCGCGAGCAATTTGCCTTCGTTCAGAAAGCTGTCGATGCCTTTGCGAAAGGCATCCGTCTCACGCGGCTGCGAGCGCACCGTGCCGTCGTTGTCGCGCAGCGATATGCCGCCAGGAAAGTATTCCTTGATCGCCACCTCGCGCATAAGCGCCATATCCATCGCCTTGTATACGATGGAAAAACCGCCGATCCCGATCACCGAAATGATGGTGTAGTCGCGAATCTGCGTACCAGCGGGCAGCGCGTTTGGATAATCGTTTGAGGGTGCGTCAGACGACACAGGCAGGCCGCTACACGTGGGTGGGCAGTCAGTCTAGCGCAGTGTTGCTGCAATTCGTCGCATTTCTCAACTGGAAAACGCGATACATTTCGCGCATGAACTCGCAAACTTCTGAATACAGTCGCCCGCCGAATCACAGCAATAACCGCGTTGATCTTGCGCAAATTGCCAAGCAGGCGATGACCGATCGCGGGCTGGAGCCAGAATTTTCGCCCGCTGTCGAAAAAGAGATGGCACAGATCACCGGCCCTTCGCACGAACACGGCTCAGACATTCGCGATCAGACAAAACTGCTCTGGTGTTCCATCGACAACGATGATTCGCGCGATCTCGATCAGCTCTCCGTTTCGGAAACATTGCCTAACGGTGCGACCAAGATTCTCGTCGCGATAGCTGACGTCGATGCGCTGGTCAAAAAGGGCACCGCGATTGACGATCACGCGCACAACAACACGACCTCGGTCTACACCGCAGCGCGAATTTTTCCGATGTTGCCGGAGCAATTGTCGACCGATTACACCTCATTGAACGGAGGCGAAAAGCGCTTGTCTGTGGTCACCGAAATGGTGTTCGACGCTACCGGCGAAATGACGGCGACCACCTGTTACCGCTCGCTGGTTTTTAACTACGCGAAGCTTGCGTACGACTCGGTATCCGCCTGGCTTGACGGCAAGGGCGAATTGCCCGAGGCAGCGCGCGCCGTGCGCGGTATGGACGCCCAGCTTCGTGCCCAGGACGCCGTTGCCCAGAAACTGCGTCTGAAACGGCATGAGAACGGCGCGTTGGAGTTCGAATCAATCGAACCCAAGGCCGTCTTCGAGGGTGATGAGGTCGTGCGACTCGATGTGCAGGCGCACAACCGCGCGCGGCAATTGATAGAAGAATTCATGATTGCAACCAATCAGGCGACCGCGAAATTTTTGACTGAAAAGGGCTTCGCTTCGCTACATCGCGTAGTCCGCTCGCCGGAGCGTTGGCAAAAGATTGTTGACGTAGCAAAGGACTTCGGTGAAGTGCTGCCACCGGAACCCGAATCGAAAGCGTTAGAGGATTTTCTCGTGCGCCGTCGCGCAGCGGATCCGCTGCGTTTTCCTGATCTTTCACTCACCATTGTGAAACTCATGGGCGCGGGCGAATATGTGATCGACAAACCGGGTAGCGCAGGCATCGGACACTTCGGGCTCGCGGTGCACGATTACGCGCACTCAACCGCGCCCAATCGCCGCTTTCCCGATCTCATCACGCAACGTCTGGTGAAGGCCGCATTCGTCGGTGCGCCCTCGCCGTACTCCGACGTCGAGCTATTCGCGCTCGCCAAACATTGCAGCGAGCAAGAGGACGACGCCAACCGGGTCGAACGTCAGGTGCGCAAGTCCGCCGCCGCATTGCTGCTCGCCAACAAAATCGGGCAGCGATTCGACGCCATCGTCACCGGCGCGTCGGATAAAGGCACGTGGGTGCGCGTGTTTTCGCCGCCCGTCGAAGGTCGATTAGTGAAGGGCTACGACGGCTACAGAGTAGGCGGCAGGCTTCATGTCGAACTGGTCGGCGTGAATGTCGAGAAAGGCTTTATTGATTTTGTGCGGCGCGATTAGCTGCGGTTGAATGTGCGCGATGGGACGCGAGACCACCCGCGGTTACGTCCGTGATGCCTGACGAGCTACAGCTTTTCAATGCAACCCTTGCTCGACAGGGGCTGAGCCCAATAAAGTACGTTTATCGAGAACAGTTATTTTTGACCTCTATCCCCTGTGCAGTGGTGCTTTGAGGGGAAAGCCAATGGCTCGCTAGCGCTTGATATTTGGCGCTGGCAGTCCTTCGATGAAGACATTCACGCAGGCCGGTTTGCGCGATGCGGCTGCGCGTGCAACAGCAGGCTGAAGTTCGTCCGCAGATGTCACGCTTTCACCGTGCGCGCCAAACGCGGCTGCGATCTTGTCGTAGTGAGATGGCAGCAATTCGCAACCAATCGTGCGTTCGCGCCCGTAGTCGCGCAACTGAATTTGATACTCGGCGTTCCAGCGCGCGTCGTTGCCAATCACCATGACGAACGGCAGATCGTAACGCACAGCGGTATCAAACTCTGAGCAATGAAATCCGAAGGTGCCGTCGCCCATGACGGCGACGATGGGAGCATCAGGCAATGCCACCCGCGCGCCAAGCGCAAACGGCAACGCGGCACCGATGGCACCGGCGACACCATTGATCACGCGATGCGGTGCGCTCAAAAGCGCTTGTGCCCATTGACCGATCTCGCCACCATCAGATACGAACACGGCGTCGGGATGGTCGTCGAGCAGCGCTTGCAATGGCGCCAAGGCTTGCACTGGATGCACGCGACCGGGCATAGCGGTGGAGGCTGTCGCCCATGCGGCGGGGCGATACGCAATCGACGATTTGACTCTTTCGCGCCACGCCGTTGCGCGGCTCGGATTCCACAAGTGCGACTGCGTCAGCGCGCCGATGGCTGAGGCCGCATCGGCAATCGTTGTGACCGCGAGTCGCGAACCGAGCGCTTTAAGTGCGCGGTCAATTTCACTTTGTTCTGAATCAATTTGTAGCCATGCGCAGTTCGCGGCGAACGTCGGCGTCGCGCCGAACTTGAGCGTGAAGTCGAGCGGCTTCCCGAGCAGCAAAATGCAATCACTCTCGGCGAGACATTCAGCAAATGCTCCGAGGCTAGGGTCGGTCACGCCGCGCGGACTCTCCATGCCGACCACCGGAATTCCAGAGGCTGCTTCAAGCGCGGCGACACGTTCACGTTGTGCGCTCGTCAGGCTTGCGGGGCCGGTGAGGATTAGTGGGCGCGTGGCTGCGACAAGTCGCCTTGCGATAGCGTCTACGTCAACGCTGCTGATCGTCAACGGCGCTGGGGCAAAAGCATCTTTGGACGACAGCGCCACGCTGGTGGTGGCTTCCAGCACGTCCGACGGCAGGCTCAAATGAACCGGCCCTGGGCGTCCTGATTTTGCGATGCGAATCGCCTTCGCCATATCGACGGCGATTTCGTCAACGCTCTCGCACGTCCATGACGCCTTACATACTGGTGCGGCTAAGTCGGCTTGGCGCATTTCCTGAAATGCGCCCTTGCCCAGTTGCGAAATGGGCGCATGACCTGACAGCAGCACCACCGGAGACTCGGCCATTTTTGCCGTGTAGAGCGCCGAGATTGCGTTGGCATGGCCCGGCCCGCCAGTAACGAGCGCGATACCAACCTCGCCCGTGATGCGCGCAAACGCATCGGCCATGTGAACGGTGGCCGCTTCATGACGTGTATGAATCAGTTCAATGTCAGTCGCAAACGCCGCGTCGAAGACGGGCATGATGTGATTGCCTGAGAGCGTGAAGACCTTTTTAACGCCAGCCAACAAGAGTGTTTGAATGAGGGCGTCTGCGCCGCGAACGGCTGAATTTTGCGGTGATGACATCGGATGAGCGGGTGTGTAAATAACTATTGAGTGATCAGGCTCTCGCCCGGCTTGATGCGCGTGAACACAACACGCTCGGTGGCGAGCGTGAGCTTTTCGTCTGCCTGACGAACCAGTGTGTAACTCGACGTTGGCAGATCGCCCGTATCCGGGAAATCTTCACGGAAATGCGCGCCGCGTGAGTCTTCGCGAGCGATCGCGGCTATCACGATTGAGCGGCTGACGGCGATCAAACTACGCAGATTGAGCCAATCGTGCCAGCTCAAATTGAACGCGCGAGTCTCGCCGTTCACACCGGTGCGACTTAATTCTTGTTGAAGTCCCACGAGACTTGAGTCAGCACGCGCAAGGCCGCTTGCAGTGCGGGCGATGCCGACGTCGTCCCACATGATTTCGTAGAGCGCTTCGCGCAGCGCATTAGTGTTGCCATGAGGCAGTGAAAACGGTGCTTCGTGTTGGCCGACGACCTCGGCGATCGCCTCCGCGTCGGGCTCGCGGAACACACCATGCGTTCCTACCCATGCAGCCATCGCGTCGCCCGCAATGCCGCCGTAAACCGTTGAATTGGCCACGCCGTTGCCACCCAGACGATTGGCACCGTGTACGCCACCGGTGTCTTCTCCTGCAGCGAACAAACCGGGTAGCGCGGTAGACGTATCGCCAGAAAAAACGACACCGCCCATCATGTAATGTGCTGTGGGCACAACTTCAACGCGGCCACCGGCCAGATCAAATCCACAGTCGCCGCAGCGCTCAACCAGGCCCTTACACCTGTTGCGCACATTGTCCACACCGAGATGTTTCATCTCGATAAAAACGCCACCGTTCGGCGAAGTGCGGCCCGCGCGCATT
>JBBRGY010000152.1:0-7228 GCA_038223495.1 Burkholderiales bacterium
TCGTCGGTTTCGTCATGTTCACCACATTTCGGTGTGTGCCGGCGTGGACCGAGTATTTTTCCTTGAAGAAAGTGCTGCAGGCCACGGCAAATGAATTCAGTGTGGATGCGCAAGGCCCTGCGATTCGAGCCTCATTTGATCGCCGGGCTTACATTGATGATCTTCCTGTCAAAGGCGGCGATGTAGACATCAGTAAAGACAACGGGAAAGTCGGTTTGTCAGTTGTCTATCAGCGTAAGGTGCCGGTCGCTGGCAATATGAGTCTGTTATTTGATTTTTCTGCCGCCGCAACGGGCACACGGTAGCAATAGGGCACCAGAACAATTTGAGCCTGGAAGCTGCCCTCGGTTACACCTTTCGCGAGCCTCGCCTGCTGCGTGAGGCGTTGACGCATCGCAGTTTTGGTACACCTCACAACGAGCGTCTCGAATTCATCGGCGACGGAGTGCTCAACTGCGCCATCGCGCTGGCACTCTACAACAAATTCCCCGAGCTTCCCGAAGGCCAGCTCTCGCGTATGCGAGCCAATCTCGTCAGCCAGCCAGCATTGCATTCGCTTGCGCAACGCCTCGATATTTCGCATCATTTGCGAATTGGTGAGGGTGAAGAAAAAAGTGGTGGTCGTGAACGACCATCCATGTTGGCGGATGCCCTCGAAGCGATTTTTGGGGCCATTCTTCTCGACTCGGGGTTTGATTCGGCTGACGCAACCATCAACAAGCTTTATCTCAATCGTATTTCTCAGGTTAACCCGCGTGAAGGCGGCAAAGACGCGAAAACGCGCCTACAAGAATTCATGCAGTCCAAGCACTTTCCATTGCCTACTTACACCGTTGACCGCGTTGATGGCGAGGCGCACGCTCAAGTGTTCACCGTGCGGTGCAATGTGCCGCAGGTGGAGCAAGAGGCGGTTGGAAAAGGCTCGTCGCGGCGCGCGGCGGAGCAGCAGGCTGCCAATGCGGTGCTTAACAAATTGGGCGTAACCGCATGAGTGATAAATCAGCATTTCGCTGCGGCCAAATCGCCGTAGTCGGTAAGCCTAACGTCGGCAAATCCACGTTACTCAACCGCCTGATTGGTGAAAAAGTTTCGATTACTTCGCGCAAAGCACAGACCACGCGTCTGCCGTTGCGCGGCATCTTAACCACCGAAGCCGCACAGTTTGTGTTCGTCGACACACCAGGCTTTCAGACTAAGCACGGTGGCGAAATGAACAAGCGCCTGAACGGCAGTGTTCGCCGTACCTTGACTGAAGTTGACGTGGTGCTGTGGTTGTGGGACGCGACGCATTTGTCGGCGGCTGATCGTGCAGTTCTGGCACTAATTCCCGACACGGTGCCGATTATTGCCGTGCCGAACAAGGTGGATTTGATCAAAGACCGCGGCGATTTGATCGCTGCGGTTACTGAGCTGTCGGCCGCACGCACGTTCGCCTCGGTGGTGCCGGTCGCCGCCAGCAAAGGCACGCAAACCAGCGAACTTCTGGCCGAAATCGAAAAGCTCTTGCCCGTAGCCGAGCCGATGTACGACGCGGACGACTTGACTGACAAGCCCGAGCGCTACATGGCCGCTGAAATCATCCGCGAAAAAATCTTCCGGCTGACCGGTGACGAGTTGCCGTATCGCGCCGCCGTAATGATCGACAAGTTCGAACAGGAAGGCAATTTGCGTCGCATCTTCGCTGCGATTCTGGTCGACAAAGATTCGCAAAAACCCATCATCATAGGTGCAGGTGGCGAACTGTTAAAGCGCATTGGCACCGAAGCCCGAATGGACATGCAAAAGCTCTTCAACGGCCCGGTGTATCTGGAACTGTTCGTTAAGGTCAAGAGCGGATGGGCAGAGAACGCGATTGTGCTGCGTGATCTGGGTATTACCTGATTGAAGCGATGAAGGCGCTGCTCTGAAGTAACTGAAACTAAAACGGTTTCGCTACTGGGTGGTGACGAGCCCACTCCTACAATCAGAACACCTGATTTCACGAGACCCATGTGGCCGTCCAAGCCAAAAAATCCTCCCCGCAACGCGCTTTCGTACTGCATAGCTATGCGTACAAAGAGTCTAGCCTAATTGTCGATCTCTTTACGGTTGATAGCGGGCGCATGGCGGCGGTCGCGAAGGGCGCGAAGCGTCCTGCTTCCAACATCCGTGGGGCGCTGCTTTCGTTGCAGCCAGTTGAAGTGATTTTCAGCGGGCGCGGCGAGGTAAAAACACTCACCCAGGCGCAGTGGCTTCCGGGCCAGCCATGGCTTACGGGTCAAGCGCTCATGTGCGGCATGTATTTGAATGAACTGCTCATCAAACTCCTGCCACGTGAGGACCCGCATCCAGAGCTTTTCGAAAGCTATGCAGCTGCGCTACTGACACTTGCAGAAAGCGATGAACACAGCGCGATTCTTCGTGAATTCGAAACGAGCCTTCTTGCAGAAATGGGCTACGGCTTGCAGCTCATCTGCGACGTGCGAACAGACAAACCGCTGGTTGCTGACACGCTTTACCGTTACGACCCACTTTCTGGCCCTAGCGAAACGGGTTCGGGATTCGGGCCTGTCGTGCACGGCGAAGCACTATTGGCCCTAGGGCGTGGGCGCTTCGAAAACTCCGCCGTCGCCGCCGAAGCGCGCGATTTTGTTCGCACGATCATCAACTTTCATCTTGAGCAACGCAAGGTGAAGACGTCGGGGGTGATGCATGATCTGCGGATGCTCGCTGAACGTCTTGACGTGAAGCCCGTTAAACCGACGCGCAAGTCGGCTCCACTCACGCTGGACAAAACATGATCATCGGGATCGGTACCGACATCGTTTCCATCACACGCATCAGCGCCGCTTACGAACGTCAGGATGCGGCCTTTACGAAGCAGTTATTGAGCGCATCGGAGCTCATTGAGTTTAACGCCGTCAATAATCCTGGTCCCTGGCTGGCGAAGCGTTGGGCCGCCAAGGAAGCGTTCGGCAAAGCGGCAGGAACGGGCATACTCGTGCCTCTGACGCTCGCTGGCATTGGCGTCGGTCACGACTTGCTTGGGCGTCCTTTTTTCGAACTAGCACCCGCCGTTCAGATCTATCTGAAAACGAAAGGCGTCATGCACACCCATCTCAGTATTTCCGACGAACGCGAACACGCCATCGCGTTCGTAGTTTTTGAAAGCTGAACTTGCGAACCAAGTTTGAAAATGAAATGAGAAATCAGCATGACAAATAACGAATTCACCGACAAGGAGGCCACGTATGCCACGTAAATCCGCAACTGGAAAAAGACTGCCCCTCGGCCCGATCATGACTTCGATTGAAGGGCTAGAACTGACGGCTGAAGATCGCGAAATCCTCTGTCATCCGCTGATTGGTGGCGTGATCTATTTCGCGCGAAATTTCACTGATAAAGCGCAACTCTCAGCACTTTCGAGCGAGATCAAAGCGCTACGAGAGCCGCAGCTTCTCATCGCCGTCGATCACGAAGGCGGCCGCGAGCAGCGCTTCCGCGAAGGCTTCACCGAGATTCAGCCGATGCGCTCGCTGGGTGACTTGTGGACGACACATCCGCCGTCTGCCCGCTCCCGAGCATTCGAAATCGGCTTTACGATTGGCCACGAATTGGGCGAAGTGGGTGTCGACTTCACTTTTGCGCCAGTGCTCGACCTCGACTACGGCGAATCCAGTGTCATCGGTCATCGCGCCTTTCATCGCGATCCGGGTGCTGCCGCAGCGCTTGCAACCGCCGTCATGCAGGGTCTTCGCGCAGAGGGCATGGCGGCAGTCGGCAAACATTTTCCCGGCCACGGATTCGTGAAGGGCGACACCCATTGGGAACGCCCGACCGATGATCGCGACTTCGCCGCAGTGCAGGCGGCCGACCTCGTTCCATTCCGTGAACTTATCGCCGCAGGCATAGACGGCATCATGGCTGCGCACTTAATTTTTCCGAATATCGACCCGCAGCTCGCAGGCTTTTCGCCGTACTGGTTGCAAGAAATTTTGCGCCACAAACTGCACTTCAAAGGCGTCATATTTACCGACGATTTAGGCATGGTCGCGGCACATGCTGTTGGCGATCTCACAGCGCGTTGCGAGGCCGCAGTTCAAGGCGGTTGTGACGTCGTGTTGCCATGCAACGACCGCCCCGGCCTGATTGAAATTCTGGATCGTTGGACGCCTGAACCAGAGCCAAGCTTGTCGCGCAAATGGGAACGCATGCGCAAGAAAGTGGCCGGACGGCGACTGTAGCTTGCGGCCCTAAAATCGTGCCACGATGCAGCCATCAAAGACGAAATCACGCCCGTCAGCTTTTTCACCAATAGACTATTGCATGGGGGCTAGCGTCGATTTTTTTATAAAGTCGACATTCCTTATTTCAGCGAATCAGCCCCTATGCAGTAGGGGCTCCAGCAAAAAGCTACTTTTTCAGCATACGTGCTGCGCGGTATGAACGCGAGTATCGAAGACACCCTCAAATCGCTGCCGCTTCGCCCCGGCGTCTACCGCATGATCGGGCCGGAAGAGGTGGTGCTCTACGTCGGCAAGGCGAAGAATCTGAAGAGCCGGGTGTCGTCGTATTTCGTGAAGAACGATCACAGCGCGCGCATCGCGATGATGGTGTCGCAGGTGGAGCGGATCGACACGACAGTGACGCGCTCGGAGTCCGAGGCGCTGCTGCTCGAAAACAATCTCATCAAAACGCTGGAGCCGAAGTACAACGTCGTCTTCCGAGACGACAAGAGTTACCCCTATCTATGCATCAGCGGTGACCCGTATCCGCAGCTACGATTTTTTCGCGGTAAGCCAGACAAGCGGCATCAATATTTCGGCCCGTTCCCGAGCGCGTGGAGCGTGCGCGAGGGGATTCAAACGCTACAAAAAGTTTTTCAGTTGCGAGTGTGCGAAAACACGGTGTTTGCGCATCGTTCGCGGCCCTGCATGCTCGCGCAAATCGGGCGTTGCACCGCGCCATGCGTCGAACAAATCAGCGAGGCCGATTACGCCGCCGATGTGAAAAACGCGTCGATGTTTTTGCGCGGACAACAATCCGAAGTCGTGAGCGATTTACAAACGCAGATGGAAACCGCGGCGACAAATCTTGAGTTTGAAAAAGCAGCGCGCACCCGCGACAAAATCGCGCGGCTCAATCGATTGGTCAGTAAACAGTTCGTTTCCAGCCCGTCCGAGCGCGATGTGGATGTGCTCGCGCTAGTCCATGAGAGCGGCATGATCGCGGTGAATGTGGTCATGATTCGCGGCGGTCAACACGTCGGCGATCGCACGCATTTTCCGGTGAAAAATGCCAGCTCTGAGGTCATGCCGAATGAGGAATTGATCGAGGTGCTGGAGAGCTTTATCGCGCAGCACTACATCGGCCGCGAAGTGCCGCGCAGCATCGTGTCAACGCTTGAATTTGATGTCGGTGCGCTCGCTGAGGCCCTGTCGATGCAGGCGAACAGCAAGGTGGATTTGCAATGCAATCCCATCGGCGAAAAGCGCGTGTGGCTGCGCATGGCGGAGGAGAACGCGCGCCTCGCCATCGCCGCGCGCCAGCGCCAGAGCGACACCGGCAACGATCGGCTGCACGCGCTCATCGAGGCCATCGGTTTGCCCGAAGGCACGCAGCGTCTGGAGTGTTTCGACATCTCACACACAATGGGCGAGGCCACCGTCGCGAGCTGCGTGGTCTGGGACAACAACGGCATGCAAACCGGGCAATACCGCCGCTTCAATATCGAAGCTGAAACCAACGGCGACGACTACATGGCGATGAAAGAAGCGCTTACACGTCGTGCCGCACGCATCGCAAAAGAAGAGGTGCCGCGTCCCGACGTTTGGGTCATCGACGGTGGCAGAGGTCAGGTTGGCATCGCGGCCAACGTGCTCGCTGAAGCGGGCCTGCACGACATCATCCTGTTCGGTTCCGCCAAAGGCGTCGAGCGCAAAAAAGGCATGGAGCAAATCATCTTCCCTGACCGTGAAGACCCGATCAGGCTACGCGCCGATCATCCCGGCCTGCACCTCATCCAGCAAATGCAAGACGAAGCCCACCGCTTTGCCATCATGGGCCACCGAGCTAAACGCGCGAAGAATCGTGAAGGATCTGCGCTCGACGATATTGAAGGCATCGGGCCGAAGAAACGACGCGATTTATTAAAGCAGTTTGGAAGCGTGCGCGGGGTGGGCGCGGCGAGCGTTGAGGATATCAAGCGCGTGGGCGGGATTTCGGATGAGCTGGCTGAGCGGATTTATTTGGCGTTGCATTAGGCAAGTGAGCGCTAATTTCTAAAGATTTAACCGTTTAGTTGTCACCG
Organism: Burkholderiales bacterium; assembly: GCA_038223495.1. Taxonomy (GTDB): domain Bacteria; phylum Pseudomonadota; class Gammaproteobacteria; order Burkholderiales; family Casimicrobiaceae; genus Casimicrobium. The sequence continues at coordinate 6,290 of JBBRGY010000152.1, forward strand.
CAACGTACCGAACGTATCTTACGGAGAAGAAAAAAGTGAATCACCCGAAGAAAATTATGGATCAAATTGACCGGCTCATTGCGCACGGTCAGGCGCTACTTAAAACCGACCCACACGGTCAATATGTTAAAGATCGTGAAGCACTTAGGCGATGGTCAAACGAGCTCATCCTTCTCCGAACCACTGGCGGACAAATGCTTGCTCCTTGGAAAGGACGATTGCAGCACAGCGGCCATGTCATAAGCTACGACGACGTACGAGACCCGCTGGCAGCGTTGGAGACCGTCAAGTATGCGATGGAAAACGGGCTACTAGTTTCGTACCGTGATTTGATTGTTGCTGAGGCGTTTGCGGACATTTACAGTCAGGGACGTTACCTTTTAGACGCTGGATATTATCTGGCCGCTGGGGTACTTTTTCGTGCAGTGCTTGAGGAGAGGCTGCGCGCACTTTGTACGGAGAATAGTTGCTTACCTGTTACATCACGTCCGACCATTAATGACCTCAGTCAGGCGCTGTACAAATGCTCGGATGCGCAATACGACAAGGCCACTATGCTTCACGTCACGGCAATGGCTGCTGTTGGAAACGATGCGGCTCACAATGCCCCTACTCTCACGCGAGAAGCCGTAGCAGCGTTCGCGGATCAGTTACTACCATTTCTCAACCGGTATTCGACATAGCTCGTATGGCGGAACGCTTGCGGTTCCGCTGATGGCGTTAAGTCTAAAAGTAAATTTGGAACGACCCTCTGCGGCGACACTAGACGGAACCGCGTTACGTTCCACCCTCCAAGCGAACTACTTGCCGACTGCCTTCTTAAGCAACGCCAAACCACGCGAATTTTTCCCCGCTCCATTTGCGGCGCGTAAACGAAAGCGCGTCTCCGCATCATGCTCGACGAGCATCATGGTGGTCATTTCGTCGATCAGGCGATTG
>JBBRGY010000153.1:0-7210 GCA_038223495.1 Burkholderiales bacterium
CGAACCAGAACCCGCACGTTGAGCGACTGCTGATGTGCGCATTTGTGTTGGGCATTCCCGAGCACAAAATGCGCGTCGTCGCGCCGGACGTCGGCGGCGGTTTTGGCTCGAAAATTTTTGTGTACGCCGAAGAAACCGTGCTCGTCTGGGCCAGCAAACGTGTGAACCGTCCGATCAAATGGACGGCGGATCGCACCGAGGCATTTTTGTCGGATGCGCACGGTCGCGATCACGTGACCAAAGCGCAACTCGCGATGGACAAGGACGGCAAGTTCCTTGCCTTCCGCGTCGATACGACGGCGGCGATGGGCGCATATCTGTCAACGTTTTCGACCGCAGTGCCGACGATTCTTTACGGCACCCTGCTCGCGGGTCAGTACACCACGCCTTCGATTTATGTTGAAGTCACAGCGGTGTTTACGAACACATCACCGGTCGATGCCTATCGCGGCGCGGGTCGTCCTGAAGCGACGTACGTTGTTGAGCGGATGGTTGAGGTCGCCGCCCGCGACATGAAACTCGATCCGGCTGAAATTCGCCGCCGCAATTTCATTCGCACCTTCCCGTACGCCACGCCAGTCGGTTTGACGTATGACGTGGGCGACTACGACGCGACGCTTGACGGCGCAATCAAGATGGCTGACGTTGCGGGTTTTGCAGCGCGCAAAGCGGCATCCGAAGCGCGTGGAATGAAACGTGGCTTGGGCTATTCGAGCTACATCGAAGCGTGCGGTCTTGCGCCGTCAAATGTGGCGGGCGCGCTCGGTGCTCGCGCCGGATTGTTTGAGTCGGGTGAAGTACGTGTGCATCCGACGGGCAAGGTCGAAGTGTTCACCGGTTCACATTCGCACGGTCAGGGTCATGAGACGACGTTCGCGCAGGTCGTAGCTGACAAGCTGGGCATACCGATCGAGGATGTTTCTATCTCGCACGGCGACACTGGCAAGGTGTTGTTCGGTATGGGCACCTACGGCTCACGATCGCTCGCTGTGGGTGGCTCGGCGATTGTGAAAGCGGTCGACAAAGTGATTGCCAAGGGCAAGAAGATCGCCGCGCACTTGCTTGAGGCCAGTGACACCGATATCGAATTTGTCAACGGCGAATTCATCGTGAAAGGTACAGACAAAAAAGTGCCCTTCGCCAGCGTTTCGCTTACGGCCTACGTGCCGCACAACTACCCGCTCGACAAGCTTGAACCGGGCCTCAACGAAAACGCGTTCTACGATCCGACGAACTTCACATATCCCGCAGGAACGCACATCTGCGAAGTGGAAGTCGATCCGCAAACCGGTAAGGTTGAAATTTGTGCGTTCACCGCGGTGGACGATTTCGGCAACATCATCAATCCGATGATTGTTGAAGGGCAAGTGCATGGCGGCGTTGCTCAAGGGCTAGGTCAGGCGCTGCTTGAGGATTGCATTTACGACCCGGAAAGCGGACAGCTTTTGACCGCGAGTTACATGGATTACGCCATGCCGCGCGCGGATGATTTCCCGAACTTCAAGGTCGGTAACAACGTCACTGCATGCACGCACAATCCGTTGGGCGTGAAAGGCTGCGGCGAAGCAGGCGCGATTGGTTCGCCACCTGCGTTTATCAACGCAGTGACCGACGCCATCGGCGTCAAACACATCGATATGCCCGCGACGCCTGAGCGCGTGTGGCGCGCCATGCAAACCCAATCCCAGTCGGTACACGCTTAAGGAGGCCAGACAATGAATGCATTTGAACTGCACCAACCGAAAGATATCTCCAGCGCTGCAACACTCGCGGCCGGTGGTGGAGACTTACGTTTCTTGGCGGGTGGGCAATCCATCCTCGCCTCGATGAAACTGGGTCTTGCCTCGCCTGACGCGATGATCGACTTGTCGCTCATCCCGGATATGAAGGCGATCTCCGTCGCGGGTGGCGTCGTCAAGATCGGCGCAATGGCCAAACATGCCGACGTCGCGGCGAACGCGGACGTTAAAATGGCGATTCCGGCGCTGGCTGATCTGGCCGGTGGCATCGGCGACCGCCAGGTGCGCAATATGGGCACGATTGGTGGTTCGCTAGCTAACAGCGACCCAGCGGCCTGCTACCCAGCCGCCGCGCTGGGACTTGGCGCAACGATTCACACCAACAAGCGAAACATTGCTGCAGACTCGTTCTTCCTCGGGCTCTACGAGACTGCGCTCGATGCGGGCGAAATCATCACAGCGGTGAGCTTTCCGGTTCCGGAAAAAGCAGCGTACGTGAAGTTCAAGAACTCGGCATCGCGCTTTGCGCTTGTCGGAGTGTTTCTCAGCAAAGGCAGTCAAGGTGTTCGCGTTGCCGTCACCGGCGCAGGTTCGTGTGCGTTTCGTGCGACCGCGCTTGAGACTGCACTGGCCGCCAGTTGGACGGCCGCTGCCTGCACCGCAGTGAAGATGAGCGCGGATAACTTGAATGGCGACCTGCATGCAAGTGCCGAGTACAGAGCTCATTTGATTCCGGTGATTGCGGGGCGTGCCGCGGCAGCAGCGAAGTAAGGCGCGCATTGTGCAGGATCAACGAGCCCCGCTGCGGCGGGGTTTGTTGTGTCTGGAGTGGAGTCGACTCTCTTGCGTCGATGTGGTTTGGTTCCTCGCCCTTCAAGGGGGAGGTTAGGTGCGGGATGGTCGTTCGTAGTGACACGCGGATGCGATTTCGGGGAAGAAAACCATCCCCACCCCAACCCTCCCCTTGAAGGGGAGGGCGCAGAGCGTGAACATCTTTGCATACTGTCACAATCAATCTCCTGACGCAGCAGCGCTGTGTTTCTCAACCAATATCTCATGACCGCCATCGCACCACCCACCAGCATCGACGCCACCGTCAAACTCCTCGATAGCGCCAATTACGTCGCTGACCGAGCGCTTGCGACGTCAGTCTTCTTGATGCTCAAAATGCAACGCCCGCTTTTTTTGGAAGGCGATGCAGGCGTGGGTAAAACCGAGATCGCCAAAGTGCTTGCAAGTACTTTGGGGCGTGAGCTAATTCGGTTGCAGTGCTACGAAGGTTTGGACATCGCGCAGGCCGCGTACGAGTGGAATGTTCAGCGGCAACTGCTTGCGATCAAAGCATCGGAGCGGACCACCGGCGGTCATATTGAGACCGCTATTTACAGCGACGAATTTCTCATCAAGCGCCCTTTGCTGCAGGCCTTGCAGGGCAAAGCCGGTGCAGCGCCTGTGCTGTTAATCGACGAATTAGATCGTGCTGACGAGCCGTTCGAGGCGTTCCTGCTTGAGGTGCTTTCCGACTTTCAACTGACCATTCCCGAGCTGGGTACGATCACGGCGACCGAGCCGCCACTGGTGGTGATCACGTCGAACCGTACGCGTGAAATTCATGACGCTATCAAGCGGCGCTGCTTGTATTACTGGGTGGATTATCCGAATGCCGCACGCGAGCTTGAGATCGTGCGGCGAAAGGTGCCGGGCGTCGATCGGCGCCTGTCCGCGCAGATCGTGGCCTTCGTGCAGCGCGTGCGCAAAGAGGACATGTTCAAGCTGCCCGGCATCGCCGAGACTATTGACTGGACACGCGCCCTCACCGCGCTTGACGTGATCGAGCTGTCGAAAGAAAACATCAACGATACGCTCGGCGTGCTGCTCAAATACCAGGACGATATTCATGCGCTGCGGACGCGGATGCAGACCGTCTTAGACGAGTCTGCATCACAATAAATAACCTCGCAGATGCTCGCAACCAACGTCCTTCATTTCACGCGCATTCTTCGCGAATCGGGCTTGCCGCTTGGCACGCGTTCGACGCTCGATGCCCTGGCATGCGTGGAGGTGGCAGGCATCGAAACACGGGCGGATTTGAAAGCGGCGTTGCGCTGCGTGCTGGTGTCGCGCTCGGAGCATCTGGTGCTTTTCGATACGGCGTTTGATCTGTTCTGGCGCGACCCGGATATTGCCGCGAAGATGATGGCTGCGTTGCTGCCGGAAGTCTCCGGGCGTGGCACGGCGACACCGCCTCCGCCGCCGCCCACGCGGCTCTTAGATGCCATGCACGGGCAGCAATCAGAGCTTGCGCCGCAGCCGACGCAAGCTCCGGAGGAACTGGAGTTTGATGCGACGCTCACGTTCTCCGCGAATGAGAAGTTTCAGCGTCTGGATTTTGAGGGAATGACCTCTGCCGAATGGGCGCAGGCGAAAGCGGCCATTGCCGATTTCGCATTGCCCGTTAAACCGATTCGCACGCGTCGAACGCGCAGCGTCAATCGCGGTCGCATCATCGATTTACGACGCACGCTGCGCGAAAGCGTTCGCACTGGCGGCGAGATCATTCATCTCGCGCGCAAAGCCCCGCAGGTGAAGCCACCGCCGCTCGTCGTGCTGTGTGATATTTCCGGGTCGATGCATCGTTACACGCGCATGTTTCTGCATTTCATTCACGCACTGACGAATGCTTCGATCCACACGGCAAACGCCGAACAGCACGTTGAGGTTTTTCTGTTTGGTACGCGGCTCACGCACATCACGCGGCAACTGCGTCATAAGGACGTGGATGCCGCGCTTGGACGAGTAGCGAACGCCGCACCGGACTGGTCGGGCGGCACGCGTATCGGTGCCTGTCTTCATGAATTCAATCAGCGCTGGAGTCGTCGCGTGTTGGGGCAGGGCGCGGTGGTGCTGTTGCTCACGGACGGGCTGGATCGCGATGACGTGGCGTTGCTGGCAACAAGCGCCGAGCGACTCGGCAAATCCTGTCGGCAACTGATCTGGCTGAATCCGCTGTTGCGATACGACGGGTTTGCGCCGCGCGCGGCTGGCATTCAGGCGCTGTTGCCGCATGCGACGAAGTTTGTTCCTGCGCACAATTTGCAATCGATCAAAGCGCTTGCCGCGGCGCTGAGCGCATGATGAGCTTGCGGGCGAAATTTTCAGTTTTATGGCGTCGCCACGAGTATCAGCTTTTATGTAAAAGCCCGTTTGCATAAGGGCTAGTGGCAGATATCGGCATTAATCGACTTTTTGACATTTGGCGTTCTAGCCCCTATGCAATAGACGTTGTAAGGAATAGCTGATCAGAACTTGCGCACGAATTTTTGAATAGAAACGGGAGTTAAAAATATGGATATGAAAGACAGCCGCGTCATTTACGCGCCTCAGGAAAAAGTTTGGGCCGCACTGAACGATCCAGCCATGTTGAAGCAATGCATCATCGGTTGCGACAGTCTCGAAGCCACTGAACCGGGCACATTCGTCGCCGCGATGAGCGTCAAAGTCGGCCCGGTCAGCGCGAAGTTCAAAGGCAAATTGCAGCTTGAAGACGTGCTGCCGCCGAACAGCTACAAACTCAAGTTCGAAGGGCAGGGCGGTCCCGCTGGGTTTGCCAACGGCACGGCGAACGTTTCACTCACTGCCGAAACGCCGTCCACCACGCGCCTTGACTACGTTGCCAACGCGATGATCGGCGGCAAGCTCGCGCAGATCGGCTCGCGCTTGGTCGACGCCGCCGCGCGCAAAATCGCCGATGATTTTTTCTCTAAATTCGATGCACTGGTGGCAGAACCGGTGGCAGAGGTTGCGGAGGTTGGCGCGCCCGAAGCGCCCGCGCCAGTCGTCGTTGCTAGTAAGTCGTCAGTTCCGATCTGGGTCTGGATCGTGGCTGCTGTGGTCGTCGCGGCTGGGCTTTACAAATGGTGTTTGTGATTTGAGTTGATTCAACGACACGTGACCGCACATACACAAACCGCCTTTGCTTACCTCAAGGATTCACTATGAACGATTTGTCTGCCTTCCCGATCACTAGTAAATGGCCAGCGCAACACCCTGATCGCATTCAGCTTTACTCGCTGCCCACGCCGAACGGTGTGAAGGTATCGATCATGCTGGAAGAATCAGGCTTGCCTTATGAGCCGCACAAGGTAGATTTCGGCAGCAATGATCAGACGACGCCAGAATTTTTGTCGCTTAATCCGAACAACAAAATCCCTGCGATCATCGACCCCAACGGCCCCGATGGAAAGCCGTTGCCGCTGTGGGAAACCGGCGCGATTCTGATTTATCTCGCCGAAAAAACCGGCAAATTTATGTCGAAGGATTTGGCGAAACGCTACGAAACCATTCAGTGGCTCATGTGGCAAATGGGCGGCGTCGGCCCGATGTTTGGTCAACTCGGCTTTTTCCACAAGTTTGCTGGCAAAGATTTTGAAGACAAGCGTCCACGTGATCGCTATGCCGCAGAAGCCAAACGCTTGCTTGGCGTGCTCGATAAACGCCTCGCAACAAACACTTGGATCATGGGCGACGATTACTCCATCGCCGACATCGCAACTTTCCCGTGGGTGCGAAATCTCATCGGCTTCTACGGCGCGGGTCAGCTTGTAGGGTTCAGCGAATTCCCGAATGTCGCACGCGCACTGGAGGCGTTTGTTGCGCGGCCTGCGGTGGTGAAGGGTTTGGCGATTCCGGCGTAGCCGCCGGGCTCGGGACGCCGACAGTAATTGTTGTTCAACATGACGTGAATTGAAATTGACCACGCTCTATCACTGCGTCAGCGCCCGATCGTTCCGCGTCCTCTGGATGCTCGAAGAGTTGGCGTTGCCATACGACCTGCGCATGCTCGCGTTTCCGCCACGTGCCCACGAAAAGTCTTTTCTTGAGACCAATCCGCGTGGCACGGTGCCTCTGTTCATTGACGGCGAAACACGCATGACGGAGTCAGCGGCCATCTGCGAATACCTCGCCGCGCGTCATTCGCCGGGTGTGTTCAGTGTTGGTGTGGATGAGCCAGATTTTGGCGGCTATTTGAACTATCTGCATATGGGTGAGGCGACGCTGACGTTCCCACAGACGCTGGTGCTGCGCTACTCGCGATTTGAGTCGCCGGAGCGTTTGCAGCCGCAGGTCGCGGAGGATTACAGCAAGTGGTTTCTTTCGCGTCTGCGCTCGCTAGAGCAGCATCTCGCGTCGCATGAAACTTTGTGTGGCGGACGCTTTACGGCGGCAGATGTGTCGGTGGGTTATGCGCTTATGCTCGCCGAATTGCTCGGGCTCGATTCGAAATTCACGCCCGCAGTTTCGGCCTATTGGACGCGGTTAAGAACGCGCCCCGCGTATGAGCGCGCGCTCGCCGCGCAGATCGCGGCGGCGGTGGAACAGGGCGTGTCGCCGCGACCTTCGACCGAGATGAATTGAGACCACTTAGCCAATTTTTTCGTATTAGCTTTTAGCGAAAATCACAGCTACATAGC
>JBBRGY010000154.1:0-7177 GCA_038223495.1 Burkholderiales bacterium
GCGTTCACCGTCGCCTCCGATCAGATGGACGACGAGGAGTTGTCCTGGTTTGTCGACAACACGTTGACGCGAAGGCTGCTATCGGTGCGCGGCGTTGGCGCGATCAGCCGCGTTGGCGGCGCGGATCGTCAGGTTCAGGTCCTGCTCGATCCTTTGCGGCTGCAATCGCTGCGCGTCAGTGCGGCCGACGTGTCACGGCAATTGCGCCTCGCGCAAACGGAAGCCACCGGTGGTCGCACCGATCTCGGCGGCGCGGAACAGCCGATTCGCGTGCTCGCGACCGTTGGCACCGCGCAAGAGTTGGCCAAGCTGCAACTCAGTCTGCCCGACGGTCGCCGTATTCGGCTTGATGATGTCGCGACCGTGATTGACACGATCGCCGAGCCCCGTTCCGCAGCATTGCTCAACGGCAAACCCGTCGTCGGATTTGAGGTCGCTCGTAGTCGCGGCGCCAGCGAGATTGAAGTGGGCAAAGGCGCGCTCGCCGTGCTCGAACAATTGAAGCTTGAGAACCCAAGTTTGAAACTCACGCAAGCATTCGATTTCGTAACGCCGGTGCAGGAGGAATACGACGCCTCTGTTGAGCTGTTGCTTGAAGGCGCGTTCCTCGCGGTGCTCGTTGTGCTCCTGTTTTTGCGCGAATGGCGGGCCACGCTGGTGTCAGCGGTGGCCTTGCCGTTGTCGGCGATTCCGGCATTCATTGGCATGTACTACCTTGGCTTTTCCATTAACGTGGTGACGCTGTTAGCACTTTCGCTTGTCATTGGCTTACTCGTCGACGACGCGATCGTGGAGGTCGAAAACATCGTGCGCCATCTGCGCATGGGCAAGACGCCATATCAGGCTGCGATGGAGGCCGCCGACGAGATCGGTCTTGCGGTGATTGCGACCACGTTTGCACTGATCGCTGTGTTCTTGCCCACCGCGTTCATGTCGGGTGTGCCGGGCAAGTTTTTCAAGCAGTTTGGCTGGACAGCTTCACTCGCGGTGTTCGCATCTCTCGTCGTTGCGCGCATGTTGACGCCGATGATGGCGGCGTATTTACTGAAGCCCATCGTTAAGCCGCACAACGAGCCGGGTTGGTTGAAAATTTACATGAAGTGGGCGGCTTGGTGTTTGCGCCATCGCTGGATGACATTCATTGGCGCGTTCGCGTTCTTCGCGGGGTCAATTTTTCTGGCAACGCAACTCTCGTTCGCCTTCATTCCGCCCGACGACAATTCGCAAACGCAGGTGAAGCTTGAGTTGCCGCCGGGTTCTACGTTGAAAGAAACGATGCGTGCGGCGGAAGAGGCGCGGCAGTTGGTGTCAAAGGTGAAGTACGTGAAATCGGTGTACACCACCATCGGCGGCGGCTCGGCGGGCAGCGATCCATTTGCGCCATCGGGCCTCGCAGAGGTACGCAAAGCGACGTTAACCATTCAGCTCGCCGCGCGCAATGAGCGAGCCGTTCGCAAGCAGCCGATTGAGGCCGAAATGCGCAAAGTGCTGGAGGCGATTCCCGGTGTTCGCAGCACCGTGGGCCTTGGCGGCTCAGGCGAAAAGTATGTGCTCGTGCTCAGCGGTGACGATGCCAACGCGCTGGCGCAAGCAGCGAATAATGTCGGAAAAGAACTGCGCACGATTCCGAATCTCGGCGCAATTACCTCCACCGCTAGTCTGGTGCGCCCCGAAATTGCCGTTCGCCCGATTGCCGGACGTGCTGCTGAACTCGGCGTTAGCGCCACAGCAATGGCTGAGACTTTGCGCGTGGCGACCGTCGGGGATTACGATCAGGCGTTGGCGAAATTAAACCTCGCTCAACGTCAAGTGCCCATTGTCGTCAGGCTCGCTTCCAGCGCGCGGCAGGATCTTGATTTGTTGAGTCGTCTTACGGTTCCCGGGAACAAAGGGCCTGTGCCACTCAACAGCGTTGCAACACTCGAAATTGCCAGCGGTCCCGCCGTGATTGATCGCTATGACCGGTCGCGCAATATTAATTTTGAGATTGAGCTTTCGGGTTCACCGCTGGGCGACGTGGTGAAGGCGGTGGCCGCGCTGCCGAGCATCAAGAATCTGCCGCCCGGTGTCGCGGTTCGTGAGGTGGGTGATGCGGAAGCGCTGGCAGAACTCTCGGCAAGCTTCATCCTCGCGATGTTCACGGGCGTGCTTTGCATCTACATCGTGCTCGTTGTGCTATTCAAGGACATGTTGCATCCGTTCACCATTTTGACGGCGCTGCCGCTGTCATTTGGCGGTGCGTTCCTCGGATTGCTGGTGACTGGAAAGAGCCTGTCGATGCCGTCGTTCATCGGGCTCATCATGCTGATGGGCGTCGCGACCAAGAACTCGATTTTGCTGGTGGAATACGCCATCGTCGCCCGCCGCGATCACGGCATGACGCGGCTTGAAGCGCTGCTCGACGCCTGCCACAAACGCGCAAGACCGATCATCATGACCACGATTGCAATGGGCGCAGGCATGTTGCCGATCGCGATTGGCACTGGCACGTCGGATCCGAGTTTCCGCTCGCCAATGGCCGTGGCCGTGATCGGTGGATTGATCACATCGACGTTCTTGTCGCTATTGGTGATTCCGCCGGTGTTCACGTTGTTTGACGATATTGAGCACGGCATCAGGCGCGGCGCGAAATGGGTGGGCGAACGCTTTGGGCGCAAGCCGAAAGCGGTGGTTCCAGCGGAGTAACTTTTAGCGGGATCGACCGTTGCACAGAGGCTAGCGGGTGTTTTTTGCTTAAATTGACTTTTGACATAAACCGCGTTCAGCCCCAGTGCAGTATAGGTTTTTCGAAAAAGCTATACCGCTGCGATACGCAACTCTTATATAAGACTTCAGGTTCGCGTAAGCATTCCTCTGGCACAATTGGATGATGCGCAAAAGCTTCAGCTTCCACGCAAATCAAGGAGAAACGTGATGGGTGCTTATCAGGAACACTTCGACCGGTCGATTAACCAGCGCGACGCGTTTTGGGCGGAGGAGGCGAAGTTGATTGACTGGAACACGCCGTTCACCCAGGTCTGCGATTTTTCGCGACCGCCGTTTGCAAAGTGGTTTGTGGGCGGCACCACCAACCTGTGTCACAACGCGATTGATCGGCACGTCGCCACGCGCGGCGATCAGGTCGCGCTGCACTTCATTTCCTCGGAGACTGACACCGAAACCAAGTACACGTACGCGCAAATGCACGACGAAGTCAACCGCGCTGCCGCCATGTTGCAAAGCCTCGGTGTGACTAAGGGTGATCGCGTATTGATTTATATGCCGATGATTCCGGAGGCAGTGTTTGCGATGCTGGCAACGGTGCGTATTGGCGCGATTCACTCCGTGGTGTTCGGCGGATTCGCGTCTGCGTCGCTGGCGACTCGTATTGATGATGCCAAGCCAAAAGTCATCGTGTCCGCCGACGCTGGCATGCGCATGGGCAAGGTGGTGCCGTACAAACCGTTGCTCGATGCGGCGATTGATCTCGCCGTGAACAAACCGGAAAAAGTGCTTCTGTTTAATCGTGCGTTATTGCCAAATGCGGAGCCGATGAAGACGACGCCGGGTCGCGATGTGGACTGGGCTGATTTTTCTGCGTCGCACATGACGTCTAAGGTCGCGTGTGAATGGGTCGAGTCGTCGCACCCGAGCTACATCCTCTACACCAGCGGCACCACCGGCAAACCGAAGGGCGTGCAGCGCGACACCGGCGGATACGCCGTCACGCTGACGACCAGCATGTACAAAATCTTCGGCCTGAAGGCAGGCGAGACGATGTTTTGCACGTCGGACATTGGCTGGGTCGTTGGCCACTGCTACATCGTGTACGGCCCGCTGCTCGCGGGCTGCACCACGATCATGTACGAAGGCGTACCGCTCAAACCCGATCCTGCAATCTGGTGGAAGATTTGCGCCGAGAACAATGTGAAGACCATGTCCTCGTCGCCCACTGCGATTCGCGTGCTCAAGAAGCAGGATGCGTCGTTCATGCAGCAATATCAATTGCCGAATTTGAAGTATCTGTTCCTCGCGGGCGAACCGCTGGACGAACCCACCGCACGCTGGGTATCCGATGCGCTGGGCGGCGTAAAAATCATCGATAACTATTGGCAAACCGAAAGCGGCTACCCGATCATTTCCGCGCAGATTGGCGTTGAAGACACGCCGCGCAAATTTGGATCACCCTCGTTTCCGGTGTACGGCTTCAACGTGAAGCTTAAGGACGAAGTCACAGGCGGAACGACCAAGGCCGATGAAAAGGGCGTTTTGACGCTGGTGCCGCCGCTGCCGCCGGGTGCGATGACGACCGTGTGGGGCGACGACGAGCGCTTCGTCAGTACGTATTTCGATACGTTCAAGGACGAGCAGGTTTACTCAAGCTTCGACTGGGCAACGCGTGATGCTGATGGCTACTACTTCATTTTGGGTCGCACGGATGATGTGATCAACGTGGCAGGCCATCGACTTGGCACGCGTGAAATTGAAGAGGCGCTGCAGGCGAATGCGATGGTCGCCGAATGCGCCGTAGTTGGCGTAGCCGATCCGATAAAAGGGCAAGTTCCTGTTGCGTTCGTGGTGCTTAAAGACCCGTCAAAAGCATCAGAAGCCACGAAAGTTGCCATCGCGCAAACGGTCGATAAAGAGATTGGCGCCATTGCTCGACCTGGCGCCGTGCATCTGGTCACCGTGCTGCCAAAAACCCGTTCTGGAAAACTGCTTCGGCGCACGATTCAGGCGATTGCCGAAGACCGTGACCCTGGCGATATCACTACGATTGAAGACCCGGCAGCACTGATGCAAATTCGGGCAGCGCTCGGCAAGTAAACCACCGGTCGCCGCGACTGGCGCAGTTAGTCATAATTGCGCCATGACATCTTTATCAACTCTGCGCACAGCACTGACTGCACTCTTACTTTCGAGCGTGTGCGGCTGCGCGGTTGTCGATACCGGCGTTAATGTGGTTAAGGCAGGCGCGTCCATTGTGGGTACGACGGTCGGCGTTGCGGGCACGGCTGCAGGCGTCGCAGTTACAACCGCTGGTGTCGCAAAAACAGTCGCCGTGACTACCGCCGGTGTCGCCGTCGCAACCACCAGCGCCGCCCTCGCTGCGGGCAGCCTCGTCGTAAGCGCGGCTACTTCCGCAGCGAACGCGCGCCGAGCCGACGATGTTGCAACTGCATCGGTGGTCGCCATTGCACCTGATCGTTTCCGTGCCAACGACGGTCGCGTGTGGATCACGCGTAACTGCGCCGCGGTCGGCCTAGGTGAGCCGGCGCTTTGGGTCGCACTACGATCGGGCGAGAACGAGATCCGCATGAACGAGCGCACCACGTGTCAGGTCGTTTCCCTTCAATAGATTTTTAGACGTCATAAAGGATTCAGGCGAGATGGCATCGGCGAACACGGACTTGCTTAAATGGCTCAACGAATGCCTCGCGCGCGGGCACACCGCGGCTAGTCTGACCGCTACTGCCTTGCAGTCAGGCTGGCACGCCGATACGGTGCGTGCCACCGTCGCTGAGGCGGTGGGGCGCGAGTTGATCGCCAATCGCGCAGTGGTCCGCACACCGGGTGGTTCTTTGCCCGAGCCTGACATGACGCAGTCGCCTACCTTTATTCAGACCTCGGATCGTCGTGTCGAAATCCTGACAGTGGTTAAACATCCGCGCGTCGTCGTGTTCGGAAATCTGCTTTCGGATGAAGAATGCGAATCGCTAATCGAACTCGCGCAACCAAAGCTTGCACGGTCGCAAACGGTCGACAATCAAACGGGGGGCGAAGAGGTGAACAGCGCCCGCACCAGCGACGGTATGTTCTTTACGCGCTCTGAAAATTCGGTGTGTGATCGCGTTGAAAAACGGCTCGCAGAACTGCTGAACTGGCCGTTTGAAAATGGCGAAGGCCTTCAAGTGCTGCGCTACCGGATGGGCGCGCAATACGTGCCGCACTACGACTATTTCGATCCGGCGCAACCCGGAACGGCAAAAATCGTTCAGCGAGGCGGACAGCGAGTCGCCACCGTCGTGATGTATTTGCGAACGCCTGAACGCGGCGGTGCCACCGTGTTCCCCGATATCGGCCTTGAAGTTCAGCCAGTGAAAGGCTCAGGCGTGTTCTTCAGCTACGACCGGCCACATCCCGACACCAAGACGTTGCATGGCGGCACGCCGGTGACGCTCGGCGAGAAATACGTGGCAACGAAATGGCTGCGGCAGAATGAGTTTATTTAGCGCAACGTGATCGCACCGTAGCGATTGGTTTTGAGTTACGTGAACAACCTCATCCCCGGTTGTATCGGGGATGAAGGCAGTTTTTCTGCACCCGACTACGGGTACAAACCGCGCAACTCGCGCGCCGCAAGCACTCGCGTGCATGCAATGATGAACGCCGCAGTGCGCAACGAAACGCTGTGCTTCTCGGCGGTGTGTACGACTGCTTTTAACGCTTCAACCATGATGCGTTCGAGGCGGTCGTTGATCTCCGCTTCGGACCAGAAGAAACTGGAGAAATCCTGCACCCATTCGAAGTAGCTGACGGTGACGCCGCCCGCATTAGCGATGACATCGGGGACTACCTTGATGCCGCGATCATGCAGGATATCGTCGGCAGCGGGTGTGGTTGGGCCGTTGGCACCTTCGACGACGAGCTTCGTCGAGATTGATCTTGCGCGCGTTTCTGTGAGCTGATTTTCGAGTGCTGCAGGAACGAAGATGTCGCTCTTCAGCGCCCAGAATTCGCCTTCGCTAATTTTCGATACGCCTTTGAAATCAACCAGCGCACCGCCTGCCGCGACGAAATCAATGGCGGCATCCACATCAATGCCGCCCTCGTTGGCGACCGAACCACTGACGTCTTGCAGGCCGACCACCACTGCACCTGCCGCTTTGAACAATTTGGCGGCGATGCCACCGACGTTTCCGAAACCCTGCACCACGATGCGTGCTCCGGTGATGTCAAAGCCCATTGCACGCGCAGTTTCGCGCGCAGCGATGTAGACGCCGCGACCCGTCGCTTCTTTGCGTCCCAACGATCCGCCGAGTGCGATGGGTTTCCCAGTCACGACGCCGGTCGCCGTAGCGCCGGTGTTCATGGAGTAGGTGTCCATCATCCACGCCATGATCTGGTCGTTGGTGTTGACGTCGGGTGCTGGAATATCTTTGTCTGGCCCAATGATCAGGCCGATCTCGCTCGTATA
>JBBRGY010000155.1:0-7168 GCA_038223495.1 Burkholderiales bacterium
GTTGCCAACCGTGGCCAGCTGGCCGTCAAAAGGTTTGGTGACGGCGACCGCGGGCCCGCGTTTGACGGCCCAGGCGACGAACGTTTCGGAGTTCCATGTGCGTGTTGCGCCCAGTTCAGCGAACAAAGAGTCATAAAACGCGAACGCTCGCGGCAGGTCGTTCGAACCGAGGGTGACGTAACCAATCATGAGTTGCTCCTTTGCGGGACGGGGGTGTGTCCTGATGGTTGAAAAACGGATACAGCTTATGGCTGTAAACGCCATTTTATGGGGGCTGGGCTAATTTATTGCTGCTTATCGAGTTATTAAAAAATCAAGCGTTAGCCCCTATGCAAACGTCATTACATCAAAAAGCTGATAAGCAATGTGTGCCGTATTGTTCGTCCTCAAGCCGTCCGTCGAAGCGAAGGTCGATACGCATCACAGTACGCCCGCCAAACAGGTTTGGTTAAGGTATTCGCGCGCCGCAGACCAGGCTCGGCGAGACGCAGGCAAACTGGCTACCGCGCCGTTGGTGGCCGTCGTTCCGGTGAGACCAATCAGACTGCGCACGAGTAACAAGCCATCGGTACTGCCTAGCGCCAGACCGTCGCCATCAATGTCGAGAGCCGGCGATGCGCCCGCCATCAGAAGCGATGCGGCGCTGTTGAGTCCGGCAGCGGTTGTGTTGGTCTCACATGCGCCAAAGGTGATGCCTTGCGCGAGCGCGGCGTTACGGAACCCGAGCAGGTAGCGCGTGGCGATCAAGGCATCGGTCACCGTCAGCAAGCCGTCACCGTCGAGATCAAGGTTGCACGTCGCGCCGCCTGCGCGGGGCCGCGCTGGCGCGCATGTGCCGACCGGAACGGAGGTCACGCTGACCTGATCGACGCCGACGACCAACCCATGCCGGTTATCCACCTCGGCAATGCGGATGCGCACGGTTTGGCCGGCGAATGGCAAGAGGTTGATCGACACCGGAACATAGCCGCTGGCAGAAACGCTGCCCGTTTGTGTGATGAAGGCATTGGTGAGCACGCCTGCGCCAACGTCCCAAATGTTGGCTGCGGGGTTCATCACATCAACGCGCACTTGCTGATTGGGCACTACGTTGTAGTCGAGCGATGCGGGTGCAGCGAAGTCGTCGGTCTGACTGAGTACGAATAAGCGCAGCGCGAGCCAAACCTGACCGGTCGCCGGAACGGAGATGTCCTGATAAATGGCGGTTCGACCCGGTCCGGCTTGATCGGTCATGGCGCTAAAACTGCCCGCAGGCGCGCTCGCGACATCAAGTTTTGCGCTCGGTGAGTGCGTGCCGCTTTGTGCGAAAAAATTGCCCGCCGCAAGCGCAGAGGAATTTTCGCGAACCACCGTCCAGCTAGTGAATGTCGCGGAGCCCACGCCGCCGTTCGTCTCAAACGAGCCGTTGCTGGTCAGCTCGACGGCGCTCGTTGCCGTCGAAAGCAACAGCGCCGCGCCAACCACGCAGGTAAGAAGTGCGTTCATGAGGGAAAGCGTCTGGCGAGCGTTAGCGCTGATAGACGGTGCTGGTGGGCGCGCCGTCGGTGGTGTTGCCGCGCAGGCGATTGTTGTTGTAGGAGATGATTTGGCCGCCGCCGGCCGTGGAGAGTCCCAGTGTATTTGCGGTGATCGTGGAATCGCTCAGACGCACGACCGTGTTCGCTGTTGACGCCGAGATCGCGGCAGTCGTTGAAAAACTGACGGCACTACGGTTGATGTCGACGGTGGCAGCGGCGGGTGGCCCAGCTATCGTGTTGTTCAACACACTAACCCCCGTCGCACTTTTTCGTACTTGCACCTCAGACAGCGTCACGTTGACACTACGGTTGGTAGCGTCCACGGCTACACCGGCACCGGCGATGTTCTGAAGCTTTACGTTCTCAAGCGAAACGTTTAGCGGGCTGGCTCCGGCCGAAGCCGAAGGAGCAATGTCCAAACCATTCGCGGACAACGTGAAAATCTGCACGTTTTCAATTATGACCGTGCCCGCCTGCAAGACTCTGACGCCATTGATGCCTAACGTGACACCTGCACCATTGATCGACAGGTTCTTAATGTGAATCACATCGGTCGCAGCCGCATTGATGACGATGCCGTTCGTTCCCGAATGGAGAATGCTCGCCAACACGCCACCGCCGTCAACGGTGATCGATTTGGTGATCGTGACAGCACCAAATCCGCCCGAGTCAAGCGCGTTGATTTCTCCGCCGGCGGCGGTATTGCTAATCGCGCCAGCAAACGTTTTGCAAGGCGCCGTCCGCGAACATGGATTGGCGTCATCACCCACGCCTGAAACCCAGGTACGGGTCGCCTGAGCCTGCGCGGTTTGGGCGACTACGGCCAGCGCAGCGACCGCGAACATCGCGGCGGATCGGAGGCAGAACGTCGGTTTGCTCATGTGGAATCTTTCGTTAAACGGCACAAATTATTGGTCCGAAGTGTACGCCCGATTGTGAGGAGTTTCCTCCATAGTTTCTTAATCAGCTTTTCGCCAAATTCACCATTTAACAGGGGCTACATGTTGTTTATGAAACTTATCGACTTAACGCCAAATAGCAACCTAGCCCGCATAAAACAAAGAATTCAACGAAAAGCTGATGGTTGAAAATTCAGGCGAGAGCGGTTCTACCGCGATTGTCTGGGTGATCGACCATCGCGGTAGAACCGCTCCCACAGTGGGCTTGGCGATGCATTACAGTCACTGCCCGCAAACACGCGAAAATAGAGGCGTGATCCCCAACGACTTCATTGCCCAACTGTTATCCCGCGTCGACGTGGTCGAGATCATTGATCGCTATGTGCCGCTGAAAAAGGCCGGGCAGAACTATTCCGCCTGCTGCCCCTTTCATAAGGAAAAATCGCCGTCGTTTTCGGTGAGCCAGACCAAACAGTTCTATCACTGCTTTGGCTGCGGCGCGCACGGCTCGGCGATCACGTTTTTGATGGAATACGCGGGCAAAAGCTTCCCGGACGCAGTGGAGGAATTGGCGCAAGGTATCGGCCTGACCGTGCCGAACGACAACACGCGACAGGCCGATCCGCAAGCAGGCGGATTGTTCGACGTGATGCTCATTGCCGCTGGTTTCTACAAGCAGCAATTGAAGAGCTCAACGATTGCGATTGAGTATTTCAAGAAACGCGGCGTCAGTGGCGAAGTGGCGCGGCGCTTTCATCTGGGCTGGGCTCCGGCCGGTTGGCAGCCGTTGGCCGAGGCGTTCGACGACTACGCCGACAATCAATTGCTGGAAACCGCGGGGCTGATTGCAACCGGCGACGCGGGCAAGCGCTACGACCGCTTTCGCGAGCGCGTGATGTTCCCGATCTTGAATCAGCAGGGCGCGGTGATCGCGTTTGGCGGACGCATTCTTGGGTCGAAAGATGACGGTGGTGGGCCGAAGTACTTGAACTCGCCAGAGACACCGATCTTCTCTAAAGGTCGCGAACTGTACGGTCTGTTTCAGGCGCAAGCCGCGATTCGCAAGATGAACCGCGTACTCGTGGTTGAGGGCTATATGGACGTCGTGGCGCTGGCGCAATACGGCGTGGAGTACGTTGTCGCGACGCTCGGCACAGCGACGACGGAGGCGCACACCCAGCGCTTGCTGCGTGCAGCTGATGAAGTGGTTTTCAGTTTTGATGGCGACTCGGCTGGGCAACGCGCTGCGTGGCGCGCATTGGAAAACGCTTTGCCTGCGTTGCGTGACGGCAAGCAAGTGCGCTTTTTGTTCCTGCCCGCTGAACACGATCCTGATAGCTACGTGCGTGAATTCGGACAAGCTGCGTTTGAAGTAATGGTGGCTAATTCATTGCCACTTTCTGAATACTGGATACGCGAATTGAACGCACGTCATCCGGGCGATAGCGCGGAGGCGAAGGCTGCACGTGCCTCTGCGGCCCGACTGCACCTTGAGCTGGTGAGCGCGCCAATGATGCGCGAGTCGCTGGCCAAAGTGCTGGAAGGCGACGTTGATATTGCGGCGCATACGTTGTTGCCGCCAGTGAAAGCGAAGCCCGCTGAAGCGCAATCGGAAACGGATGGCGACGCACCGCGTGCGCGCTGGGTTCCGGGCGCGGGCCGCCGTCCACCGATGCCCGCGACCGCGCGTACCGACCCCGCGACGCAACGCGTATTGGCAAGCGCACGACGCATTCTCGGACGACCCAAACTCGCGATGTATCTGGTCGATACGCAGTTTCCCGATCAGGAGAATGCGCCGCACGTTTTGCGCTTGTTGCAGGCGGTAGTAGATGTCGCAATCCGTGCGCCCGACGAGCCCAACATGGGAGCGCTGCTTGAGCAATTTAGAGATACTGAATTTACCGGAGACGTATCGCGTCTGCTCACGCATCGCGATGCCGAGGTCGATGCTGCCGTGAGCGATGAAGAGGCCGAGGCTGACCTGCGGCAACTGCGCGCGCAAATCGAAGACGGCAGCTTGTTTCCTTCCGCCAAAGCAATCACGATGCCGGAAGCAATTAACGGCATCGGAATTCTTGCGCTTGGATCGCGACGACACGTCGCCCCTGAATTAGCAGGATCTGACGTCGCCATCGCACCTCCGACGCTGCGCACTTTTTCTCGTCCAACGGCTGCTGCTGTCGCTGCGATAGCGCCCGCGCTTGCATCGAAGATCGCGACGACGACTTTAGCGGACGATGAAGACGATATTCCCTTCAACTTTGAAGACAATTTCGCGCCGTCATCTTCCTCCGATGACGACCACGACGCACCTTTTTGATCGTTTTGAAAGACCTGAACATCATGGCCTCCCCTCTTATCTCCACCGCCGAACTTGCCGCACTAATCGGCGATCCGAATCTCGTCATCGTCGACACCCGACACGACTTGATGAATCCGTCGATCGGGCGCGATGCTTATGCAGCCGGTCACATTCCAGGGGCGATTTTTGTCTCGATTGACGATGATTTATCGGGGACAAAAACGGGCAAAAATGGCCGTCATCCGCTGCCGTCGCCTGAAGGCTTCGCGGCAACGCTTGGCGCAATAGGCATCAGCAATGCGAGCAAAGTGGTGATCTACGATCAGGGCAGCACTACTTACGTCGGGCGGTTGTGGTGGATGCTGCGTTGGGTCGGCCACGACAACGTGTTTGTGCTCGACGGCGGTTTCGCGAAGTGGGAAAAAGAAGGCCATGCGACCGAGACGTCTGCCAACGCACTTGCGGCGACAACATACGCAGCGTCGCCACGCGACGAAATGCGCATGACCGCCGAGCAAACTCACGCCGCGTTGGCGTCGCCGCAGCGTCGCATTCTCGACGCCCGCGCACCGGAGCGTTATCGCGGCGAAGTGGAGCCAATTGATCCCGTAGCGGGCCACATTCCGGGCGCATTCAACCGTGCTTTTCCGAACAATTTGCGCGACGGTGTGTACAAACCTGCCGACGAACTCCGCGCGGAATTCGAAGCGTTACTCGCTGGCCGTAAGCCGGAAGACCTGATTCACCAATGCGGCAGCGGCGTGTCCGCGCTTTCCAACATGATCGCGATGGAACATGCGGGTTTGGCGGGCAGCAAACTTTATGCGGGTAGCTGGAGCGAATGGTGCTGCGATGCGTCACGGCCGGTCGCACGCGACTAATATCTACTGTTAACAACTTTTTTCTGGAATGGCGCTTGCACAGGGCATAGAGGCTCAAAAGCCTAAATATTAACTTTTGGTAAAATCGTTATCCAGCCCCTGTAGATTGGTGCATACACGATAAAGCTGTAGCTAGAACAAACGCTCCAGAATCCCGTCAACGATCAGCCGTGATCGCACGTTTTGGCAACAGACTTGTCATATGGTCGTTACGCGCTGTAATCGATTACGGTGACGGCGCGCAGAGTTCTCTTATCAGGAGTGATCCGAATGAAACAAATTTTTGCAGTTGGCCTTGCCGCACTTGCCGTCTCCACGGCGATGGCACAAAGCCAGAGCCAGAACTACAGTGACACGGCGCAAGTGCTCTCCGCGCAGCCGATTTACGAGCGCAACAATGTGCCGCGTCAGGAATGCGCAAACGAAACCGTGACCACGGATCGTCGCGTTCCAGCGCAGGGTTATGTTGATGCTGGCTACCAACCGCAGCCCGCCCCGAGCGGTGATCGCACGGTTGGCACGGGCACCGTGCTGGGTGCCATCATCGGCGGCGTCGTCGGCCACCAGTTTGGCAATTCGTCTGGCGGGCGTGATCGTGGCACGGCAGCCGGCGTCGTGCTCGGCGGCATCGTTGGCAACCAGATTGAAAACTCACCGTCTGCCGCACCGCAGCCGCAATACGCAGGCCCCGCACGTGTTGACTACATCCCCGAAACGCGAAATGTTCAACGGTGCCGCACGGTGTACGACGGTCGCGATGAAATCACCGGCTACAACGTCGTCTATCGCTATCAGGGCCGTGATTACTCGACACGTATGGCCTACGATCCGGGCACCACAATGCAGGTTCAAGTCAACTTGGCCGTTGAACCGGCGCGCCGCTAAGTTCAATTTCGAATAAGAACGATAACGCCGATGTCACGCCTGTTCCTTACTCCTCCCCGTAGCGCGGCGCTTCCCCCCGCCCTGCTGCCGTACAGGCGATACTGACCACGGTGACATGACGAAGGCACGCGACGGCCTCCCCTCCCTCGCTGCCACACTTCAAGCGGCTGCCATTTTTTGGTAGCCGTTTTTATTTGTCCCTCACCTGCACCGTAAAATCAGGATAAGCATTTTTCTATTTCACAGGAGCATCTCATGATTCGTCGCTATGGCGTTGGTAAACGTCTTTCCGAAATGGTCACATACCACGGTTTTTTGTATCTCGCTGGCCAGGTTGCCGCGGACCCAAGCGCGGACGTTAAGGGCCAGACGGAACAGATCTTGAAGCAGATTGATGATCTGCTCGAAGAAGGTGGCGCAACCAAAAAAAGCATTCTCACCACCACGATTTATCTGTCCGACATTTCGACGTTCGCGCAGATGAATGAGGCGTGGGATGCGTGGGTGCCCGAAGGTATGCCACCCGCTCGCGCGACCGTTGAGGCGAAGCTCGCCAAGCCAGAATACAAAGTAGAAATCATGGTGACGGCATGCAACGGCATGAGTCAGCACACGGTCGCCGCCCCAAAGTCACAAGCGGCACATGATGACCACGGCCACGATCATGACCATGATCACGGC
>JBBRGY010000156.1:0-7009 GCA_038223495.1 Burkholderiales bacterium
GGCGATGATGATCAGAAAAGCTTTCTCCGTCACATCGATAAGATGTTTGACCGTCACGGGTATCTCCAGAATCGAGGATGTAGCAAAGCTTACCAGACCAAAATAGCCCAAAACCCTTTGGACGTGACAAGCGCGCACTGCAGCCATCGGCATCGTTGAGCGCCCATGTCTGTAATTCAGTGCTCCGGGTTAATTGCAGATAATTGCTTGCAAGCAACCAAGAGCATCTCGTTCAACCATGACTAGCGAAGCCGAAATTTTTTGCCCGCATTGCGAATGGCGACCCCGGGCCGAAGACCGCTGGGAATGCGTGCCTTCGTGCGGCACATCCTGGAATACGTTTTGGACGCGAGGCGTGTGCCCCGGATGCGCGACTAAATGGCCAATGACGCAGTGTCTGGCGTGTCACGACTGGGCTCCGCATGAGCGCTGGTATCACTACCCAGTTGAAGCCGAAAGCGAAACAAGAGAAGTGTTTGCCGCGGACACCTGACCAAGACTCAGGACCCGCAGTTCACGCACCAAAGACCAGATGCGTCAGCGCCCTGCCCGGTGTGGCCAGCGCGAAGATTGCGGCGATGACCAGCCCAATGTAGACGCCCCGCATGGCGCGCAGATGGGACGCTATGTTGCCGCGCTTTGCGTGATAAATGCCGACGATCAGATACACAGGCGTGACAACTGCCAGCAGGTGAATCATGGATAGGTGACCCTGCGTCTGGATGCCGAACGCCGTGAGCGATACGATCATCATGAGCGCTACCCACACTTTTCCGAGCATCCTGTGGGTTGCGTTGCCCTTACGCCGAAACAGGACGACCGCGCCGAGCACCAGCGCGCTGAGCGCCGTGCCCGCATGCACGGCTAGCACCGGCAGCGGCACCAGACGATGCCCGACGCTTGGCAGAAGCAACGCAAACCCGTAGATAGCAGCGACGGCGAGCGCGGGCGTGGCCATCTCGAGTTGAGCGCGTGAGATTCGCGGCAAGTTGATTTCGAAGCTGTTCATGGGCGTCTGCTTGTGGCTTGTGATTAAGCTGATGACTGAATTTTTGTCGCAACAACGCCGGTCGTGTGCACGTTGCGACATCCCGTCAACCGCAGTCGCGAACGAACAAAAATTGGCGCGAATGGTTGCTGAGCGGGTCAACTCGCCAAATGGAATGAGCAAGAGTGAGCGTAGTCAGCCCAGAAATCATGCGGCTCAATGAGTCCGGCCACCATTTCGGGATGCTGCGCAATTGCATTTGCAGGCAATTTGACGCAACATGTTTCAGTCGATAAACGCGGAAAATTTCTATGAAATACAGCTCAGTCGCTGCGACGCTCGCAATCTGCCTCGCGTCATCCGGCATTGCGTCGGCGCAGACACCGCCACCAGCATGTACATCGGCGGCGCATCGCGCGTTTGATTTTTGGGTGGGCGACTGGCAAGTGCACGCTGCCAACGGCAAACTGGCGGGCACCAACTTGATCACAAAGGCGCACGGCGGTTGTGTTCTGCACGAGCAATACCGCACGCCCAGTGGCTATAGCGGCGAAAGCCTGAACATCTACGACGCAAGCCGCAAAGTCTGGCACCAAACTTGGACTGATTCGACCGGCCTACTGCTGATACTTGAAGGCGGTTTGAAAGACGAAAAGATGGTGCTCGAAGGTAAAGGTGTTGACGGTGCGGGCGCGGCGATGAAGCACCGTATTACGTGGTCACAAAACGCGGATGGCAGCGTGCGCCAACACTGGGAAAGCACCAACGCAGCAGGCCAATGGACGACTGCGTTTGACGGGAAATACACGAGGAAGTGATACGCGTGCTTCAGAATTTACACAGCCGATCTTTACAACAACACCTCCCGCCACGCCGTGATTTCCTTACCGCACATAATGCTGCTTTTAATTGCCGTGGTTGATCGGTTTCAGACAGTGCGACGCTGAATCACCATGGAACCTTCGCTCCCGAGTAGTCAAAGAAACCGCCGCTATCTTCTGCCCTGAGTTTGGCGATGACTTCCAGCAGGTGCTCCGCCGCAAGCTCGGGCGTTTGCACCTCAAGTCCCGTCTTTGCAAACGAGGTCGACAAACCCGTATCGACCGTGCCCGGATGCAGCGTAACGCAGACTGCGTTTGGCGAGCGGCATCGCAGGGCTTGAGCGCATTCGCGGAAGGGGGGTTGCCACACCGCAATTAATAAGAAACATCCAAAAACGAGACGCATTTATGACAAAGACATATGGCCATGTCATATTCCAGTTGCCGGGGGCGTGCACCCACATCGTGGGTAGGTGATTTCTCTGTTTCAGTCGGGCAGAAATGTTGACTGTGAAAACCGCTCACACAAGGGCGCGAAACAGGGTTGTCACCACTAACTACGGAGCGCTTTAACAATGAATCTGAATGTGAACGGAAAGGCCTATACGGTCAATGTATCGGCCGATACTCCCCTGCTATGGACGCTGCGCGATGTGCTCGGTCTGACTGGCACCAAGTACGGTTGTGGGATTGAGGTGTGCGGTGCCTGCACCGTTTTGATCGACGGCCAGCGTGAGCACGCTTGCGTTTTCGACACCTCATCAGCAGTCGGAAAGAAGGTCGTCACTATTGAGGGGCTATCTGCAGACAACTCACACCCCGCGCAAAAGGCGTGGATTGAATATCAAGTGCCGCAGTGCGGTTTCTGCCAAAGCGGAATGATCATGTCCTGTGCCGGCGCCATGAACGCGGGCCACCACGGCAGCGAAATCATGCCCGAGATGGGCAACATTTGTGTCTGCGGCACGTATCAGCGCGTTAAAGACGCTGTTGCGAAGCTGTGAGGATGACCACCATGAGCCATCCTGCAGCCGCCTTTTCACCAAACCTCACTCCAACCCTATCGCAAGAGCTCGCCGACGCAGTCAAGCGCCATACGCTTGACCGACGGGGCTTTTTGGCTTTTTCGGCCAAGGGACTAGCCGTTGCCTGCGCGCTCCCGGTGATGGGCCGCATCGGAGCCGCCGACGCGGCCACGCCGCCGACTGGCAAAGAGCTGGCGAGCGCTTATATCCACATCGGTACCGACAACCGCATTACCCTCATCTTTGGCGGCTGCGAAATGGGCCAGGGTGCGATGACGGGCCTGGCGCAGATCCTTGCCGAAGAGCTCGGCATTGATTGGTCGCAGGTCAACGTCGAAACCTCACTCGCCGACCCAGTCGTTTCCTACCTCACCGGCGGCAGCAGCGCCGTGCGTGGTCGCTATGACCGGTTGCGCACGGCGGGCGCAGCGGCGCGCGAACTCCTCGTCGCGGCGGCAATGAGCCTCAAAGGCGATGGCAACCGCGACAACTACTCGGTCAAAAGCGCATCGGTCGTCCACACTGCTAGCGCCACGACGTGGACGTACGGCGCACTGTCAACGCTGGCGTCAACGCAGGCTGTGCCAGCCGATTTGCGCCTGACGCCACCGGCTCAATTCAAGGTGATTGGCAAGCCTGTACCGCGATTGGACATACCTTCTAAGGTCAACGGCAGCGCCAAGTACGGTCTCGACACCTGGCTCCCGAACATGGTGTTCGCAGCGATTAAGCACTGCCCGACGATTGGCGGAACGCTGGCCGTCACGCCCGCCCTTCCGGGTGGTGCCATCGCCGTGGTTCCGTGCAAACAGCTCGAATCGCGTGGTGCAGTCAAAGCCGGGACGGTCAACGCCGTTGCAGTGGTCGCAAGCAATACGTGGCAGGCGTTTCAGCTCGCTGCGAGACTCAATGTGAAATGGACATTGCCGGCCTCCACCGTTGATGTCGACAGCGGGCAGATTTTGGCTACTGCCAAACAATTAATGGCAAGCGGCACCGGCGTGCTGGTGGCGGATCCGGTGGCCCCAGCGGGATACACCCCGGCAAGCTATGCACCGGTGATGGCGCAGCAAGTGGGTGCATTGATGGGTACGCCCACGCTCGACGCGACCTATACCTTGCCCTACGTCGCGCACGGCACGATGGAGGTGCTGGCTTGCACGGTCAACATCACTTACAACTCAGGGGCGATTGTGGGATGCGAAATGTGGGCTCCGACGCAGTCCGCAAGCTGGGCCTCGGGCACGGCAGCTGCGCTGACCGGGCTTCCAGCCACGGCCATCACCGTCCACACGACGCTATTGGGCGGCGGCCTGGGTCGAAAGATCGAGCAGGACTTTATCGCACAGGCGGTTCAGGTAGCGATGGCGGTCAAGAAGCCGGTCAAACTGACCTGGCGGCGCGAGGAAGATATCGCGCACGATCAATACCGCCCCTTTGCGCTGGTGAACATCAAAGCCAAACTGAACGGTAGCGCCGTGACGGCGTGGTCGAGCCGAAACGTATCGCAAGCGATTCTCGGACAACGCGGCTGGCTTCCACCGGGCGCTGTCGACTCGCAGGCGGTGGAAGGCAGCATCGATTTGCCTTACGAATTGGGCGCACATGTGGCCGAATGGGTGCCATTGAACGCTGGTATTCCTGTGGGCTTCTGGCGCTCCGTCGGCAGCTCAATCAATGCGTTTGCAGTGGAGAGCATGATCGATGAGTTGGCCCTTGCCGCTAAGGTCGACCCGTTCCAGTTCCGCTTTAATATGCTCATGGAACCGCGGACTATCGCCGTGCTGGCGGCGGCCGAAGCCATGTCGCTGTGGCGAAAAACGTTGCCAGCCGGTCACGCCTGGGGTCTGGCGTTCGCGCATTCGTTTGGTACGTACGTCTGTCAGGTGGTCGAAATTTCGAGGAACGGAAGTACCGGCATCAACGTTCATCGAGTCGCGTGTGCGGTCGATTGCGGGACAGTCATCAATCCCGACTCCGTCGAAGCGCAAATGCAGGGCGGGATTGTTCACGGATTGAACGCCACGTTGTGGGGACAGGTTACCTTTGTTGCAGGCAAAGCGCAGCAAAGCAATTTCCGCAATGCGCGAGTGATGAGGGCGAACGAGATGCCGACCGTGACGGTAAAAATTGTTCCGAGCACCCTGCCACCGGCCGGTGTTGGTGAGCCCGGTGTGCCGCCAGTGGCTCCGGCAATCGCCAACGCTTACTCGCGACTCACCGGCACGCGGGTGCGCACGCTACCGCTGTTCCCCGGAGTAACGATGGGCGGGTTGTAACGGCTCGTCGTCAAAAGTGGCAGGAGGTAACGGCAGCTGAATTCCGGCTGCTGTTACCCGTTTTTCCGTGTGCATGCGCTTGGGGCCATAGCACTCTATGCTCGCATCTGCGAGGGACGGGCTGCGACCTCCGGCACCATTTTGCCGCGATTGGGCGCGGCGTTACGCCTTCGACGGGCATCGCGTTCTGCTCGCGGTGCATCGAGCAGGCAATAGACCGATTAGCGGCGATGTGTCGAGCCTGCGCAGCGCCGGGTGGCCGTCCGATAGACGCGTCTTCCACGAACCGTGAGCGGTGATGATCGCGTTGTTTGAGAGGCACCATGTGCTTTCGAGCCAAAACGCCAGGCTCGCACGGGCCAACACGACGCTCGAAGCACGGGTGCAGCAGCGAACGCAAGAGCTTGAGCAGGCCAACGATGCGGTCACTCACGCCTACAAACTGCTGGAGCAGTATTCCCATACGGATGGCCTGTTGCAGATTGCCAATCGAAAGTACTTTGACGAACGTCTTACGCTGGAATGTGCACGCGCCCATCGCAGCCGTTCGCCGCTGGGCCTGCTGATGATTGATGTGGATTTTTTCAAACGCTTCAACGACCACTATGGGCATCAGGCCGGTGACCGCTGTGTGCAGGCGGTGGCTGCAGCCGTTTCATCAGCGTGCAGGCGGGCCACTAACTTTGTTGCGCGTTATGGTGGCGAGGAGCTGTGCGTCATCCTGCCAGATACGGACCAGGAGGATACCCGGCGGATTGCCGGTAAAGTATGCGAGGCGGTGTCAGCGATGCAGGTTCCGCACGCCGATTCATCGGTGGCCGACCACGTCACGATCAGCGTCGGCGCGGTTTCGGTCATTCCTGACGTACCCAACATCGGCGAAAAATTGCTCGGCTGGGCTGATGCCGCGCTTTATCGCGCCAAGGAACCGGGCCGCAATCGCGTATCAATGGCGGAACCAGTCGTGCTGGAAGCGTAGTCGCCCTAGCCAATCGAGTGAATATCTGAGATACAGCGAGCCAATGTCAGAGCGGTGTTGTGGGGCCGATTTTTGGCGGGATACCCGGGCTCATGCAGTTGAATCACCATCCCCGGCTGTTCAACTTCACGCACGGCTAACGCGGGTGCAACAGCTGGTTGATCGTCCCAGTGGTATTAGTCCTTGATGTATGTCATGGAGCGGACAAACTGCCCCGAGTAACGTACACAAGTTATATACGAAGGGCGACACGATGACTTTGCTTGAATGGGCCCGCGGGCCGCTACTGACGGCGTCTCTGTTGATCTTTGTTGCGGGAATCTGCTGGCGCCTGTTTTCACTCTGGCGAATGCCGGTGTCCCATAACCCTCAGGCGCCTGCCCGTCAAGCCTTTGGCACTGGAGCTGCGCTGAGTGCTGCGCTCACGCGTATGGTGCCGCGTGGCGGCTTTCATCCCAGTGCCACGCTAGTCACTGTGAATCCGTATGTATTTCACATCGGGCTGTTTGTGGTGTTCTTCGGTTACGCGCCACACATCGCCTTTATAAAGCGGATTACCTGGTTGCATTGGCCAGCATTACCCGACTTCGTGATGTACCTCGCGGCCGCGGCGACCATTGTCTCGCTGCTGATAGCGATGCTGTTCCGCCTGACCGACAGGGTACTGAAACGAATATCCAACAAAGATGACTGGATCACATGGACTGTCACGTTCCTGCCACTCATCACTGGAATGGCCGTCATTGGCGAGTCGTCAGACATGATTCTGGCGCGGGATCACGTGATCTACGGTGGCCCGCTAGCGATACACCTATTGTCACTTGAATTATTGCTAGTGTGGTTCCCTTTCGGCAAGCTCATGCATGCTTTTCTGGTGTTGCCGGGGCGCATGCAGCTGGCCACCTTCTTTGGCCGTC
>JBBRGY010000157.1:0-7004 GCA_038223495.1 Burkholderiales bacterium
CGGGCTTCGGCCTCGCCGGCCACACGCTAGAGCTCGCGCGCGGCGCCAAGATGACCGCCGTGATTGAGTGGGCGAAAGTGCCATTTATTGAGAACGTGCAGGCGCTCGCTGCCGAGGGCTACATCACGGGCGCATCGGGCCGCAACTGGGGTGGCTATGGTCACGACGTTGACCTGCCATCCGGCTTCAGCGACGTGAATCAGGCGCTGTTGACTGATCCGCAGACTTCGGGCGGTTTGCTCGTGTCCTGCGCGCCGTCGGCGGTCGAAGCGCTGCTTGATAAGATCCGGCGCGAGGGGTTTGAGAGCGACGCGGTGGTGGGGCGGATGGAGGCTGGGGCGGGGCGGTTGGCGGTGGTGTAGCTGCCAGTGGATGATGGCGAGCTAGCCAGGCATCTGGAAGCTCTAGAGCGACAACTGCTCGATGTCAGTTCCCGCAGCAGTATGCAGGTGCTAGATACCCTGCTGGCTGAGGACTTTTTTGAAGTGGGCGCTTCAGGCGCTCCCTACGATAAGGGCAAAGTAAAGCGGCTTTTGTCGGTCGAGGCACCGGTCGCGCGCGACCTCGCTGACTTCGCGCTCATATGGCGAGACCTTGCTACGGCGGTCGTAACTTATCGGGTCGCGAGTCGGGCCAACGATGTGCCCGAAGTGGAAACGGCTCGATGTTCACTCTGGGTATTTCGTGGCCATCGCTGGCAGATGCGGTATCACCAAGGCACGCACTGGATGCCGTTGCGAGCGGCACCATGAATTTTTTAGGCCGAGTCACTCTACCAATGCCTTTACAGCCTCATTAAGCGCACGCGCCATAATTGACGTAAACGTCAACTTAATACGCAGCACCAAGGAGCACAGCATGAGCACATTCAAAGCCTATCTCACGTCGCAAGAGGGCAAAACGTCGAAGACGGAACTCGTTGATTTCACGGTGGATCAGCTGGATGCGGGCGAGGTGCTGATCAATGTTGATTACTCGACGGTGAATTACAAAGACGCGCTTTCGGCGACCGGGGCGGGGCGGATTATTCGGCGCTTTCCGTGCATTGGTGGCATTGATCTGGCGGGTACGGTTGAAGCTTCGTCGGATGTGGCGTTCAAGCCCGGTGACAAGGTGATCGCGCACTCTTACGACGTGGGTGTCGCGCATCACGGCGGTTACGCGCAGAAGGCGCGGATGCCTGCTTCGTGGCTCGTTCCGATACCGTCGGGCATGAGCACGTTCGATGCGATGACCTACGGCACCGCGGGCTTCACGGCGGCGCAGGCGGTGCATCGCATGCAGCACGACGGTTTGCATCCCGCCATGGGGCCGGTGCTGGTGAACGGCGCGACGGGTGGCGTCGGCATGGTTGCTATTGAGATTCTGGCGAAGTTGGGCTATGACGTGGTGGCGGTCACGGGTAAAGAGAAAGATGTTGATTTGCTCAAGGCGATTGGCGCGAAAGACGTACTCATTCGTGGCAAGTTTGAGATGACGGAGAAGCCGCTGGGTGCGGAGACTTACGCGGGCGCGGTGGACAATCTGGGTGGTGAGCAATTGTCGTGGTTGACGCGTGTCATGAAGGTTGGCGGCACGATTGCCAGCATCGGTCTCGCGCAAGGTTGGGACGTGAAAACGACTGTGATGCCATTCATTCTGCGCGGTGTTTCGCTGCTTGGCGTTGACAGCGTAAATTGCCCAATGTCACTGCGTCGCGAGCTGTGGGCCAAGTTGGCCAACGAGTGGAAATGCGAGAAGTTGTCGTCACACTGCCGCACGGTGACGTTTGATGAGTTGCCGTCGGTGTTTGAGGCTTATGTGAAAGGCGCAGTAACTGGGCGTACCGTAGTGAAAATGCGCTAGCAACTTTTGCGTGAAAGCACCATTTATCATGGGATGACGCTGATATTTGCTATAAGTCGACAACGAGACAAATCCGCAGCTAGCCCCAATTTAGCGGTCATTTCAGCTAAAAGCTGTTTCGCATATCGTGCGGTTAAGCGGGCTGGCGCGCGATTGCCACCGACTTTGCCAAGGCTTCATATTTGCTCGCACCGAGCACAACTCTGCCGAGTCCAAAGGCACGCGATACGGCCACCGCGCTGATGCGTCGCGGTTGGCCCGTACGGTCGCGTTCCTTACCGATACCGCTCCTCGTGTTCCCCGATGTTTGCACGATGCCACGGGAGGACACACGCGACGCCAGCCAGTCCAGCGCAAGCCTAAGCGCAGGTTCGATGCTGCGGCGCATTGGTGCGGTAGCGGCATGATCGAAATAGCGCAGTAAATACACGAGCGCTTCTGCCTGAAAACTGGCATCAAACCCGCCAAGCTCGTAGAAGTAGCCCGACGCATGTTGCCGCGCGATTCCGCGGCGGATGGTTTCCTCGCCCGCGCTCGCCAGTGCGTCGTCACCCATGATTCGCCCGGTGGCTGCCAGCGCATATCCGGTAACAAAGTAGCGTGAGCCATAGGCGTCGAGCTTTGCGACGATAGCGGGTGCGTTCCGCGCATCGGCCAGCCACATGGCTGCGTTGTGCAATCGCGGTCGGATCGACTGAATCCGCGCCGAAAACGCCTGTCCGTGACCCGTTGCCTCCAGTAGCCACAACGCATGAGCGGTGGCCGAAACAAAGTAGCTGCTGCTTAGATAATTGTCTTTGCACGGAAAGCTGCCGTCGGACGACTGGCGCGCGAAGCCCCATTCAATAGCGCGCAAGCCGGCGTCGATCAAATCGTTGCGATTGCGATTCACGCCCGCGCCGATCACCGTGTCGGCGAAGCGCTGCTCTTCGATGTACCAATCACCCTTCGATGCGCTCGCCTCCCAAGCGCGGTTGATGCCCATCGCGCCGGAGCGGTCGACCTGTTTCAAAAGGATGTTTGGGTTGCTGTAGAACGTCGCCGTGAGGAGCGCGCTCTGCTCGTAGTTAGCATCGAGGCCTGAGCCAGAAGCGCGCCAGTCTTGTGGTGGCGCAACCACGGCGGGCGGCGGCGCGGGCCTGGTGGCTACCACGGCCGGAGCAGGGTAGTCGATGCCACGCGGCGGTGGCGTCGTGGTGCAACCTGCGAGCGCCAACACGATTGCAGCGCCGAGAAAATTACGCGGCAGCGTGAAGGCGGATGCGAAAAAAATCTTCATGACTGAAGCGATTTAAGTGAACACATTGTCACTTATGGCTGTTTGGAAATCGACGACATTGCGCCGTTCTTCGACTTCTTGGTATTGCGCGGTTGCTTGTTCGATTTCAGTTTTTTTTCTCCCTTCGCTTTGGCTCCTTTGCCCTTTGCGTTGCCTTTTTCGGCAGCAGCAATCGGCTTTGCGGCAGCTTTACGGGCTGCAGCGCGCTCTTGAGCTTCCA
The DNA here is from genome assembly GCA_038223495.1 of Burkholderiales bacterium. Classification (GTDB taxonomy): domain Bacteria; phylum Pseudomonadota; class Gammaproteobacteria; order Burkholderiales; family Casimicrobiaceae; genus Casimicrobium. Next base: position 3,345 of record JBBRGY010000157.1, read on the forward strand.
GCTTCTGCCGATCTGAGAGCCGCTTATTCAAATCTTTTGAATCCTCTCGCATCTGCGCATTCGCATCTTTTGCTGCCGCTTTTTGGGCAGCGCTATCTTGCGTCGTGACGACCGTTTTACCGGCCGTGCAAGGTGAATCGCTGTAGACCGTTTGCCCGTTGATGTCGCATCTGAACGCCGTTTGCGCGCTAGCAGCTGCGATGCAAACTACGCTGAGTCCCATAACAACGGCAAATCGTTTGGCAGAAGAGGTCATGAAATGAGCGTTTTCACGCGTGGATGGTTAATCCTCGTATTTTGCCGCGCAATAAACCGCGCCGTCCACTGCCCATTCAGGCGAAAGCTTAATCTTTGCCAACTGGGTCTCGGTCAGATAACGATGATTGATGGTCGCTTTGTTGAACAGCCGGATGACTTTAAACGTGTCATCGGGACAATAGGGCGGGGGTGTGGGGGGCAGCAGTGTGTAAATCTGTATGAGAGATTGAGCGCGCATCGCAATGCCCTCGTCCATTGCCCATGGCTGAGCCTTTACCAGCGCGCAGTCGCTGGGGATCGTGCTGTAGAAGTGAGTGTTGATGCTTGCTCCGTCATTCGCCCAAAAGCGGCACATTGGATCGCCAAGCGGAGCGTCCAGTCGGAATGTCGCCATACGCAATCCTGTCCGCGCCCAAATTGCGGGATACGAGTCGAGTAGTGCGACCTCACCAGGCCGCCCCGTCATGAAATATTTCTTTGCGCTCGCGGTATAGAACTCGACAACTTCAAGTTCATCGCGCGACCCCCAGCCGAGCGTTTTCCGAATGACTACGCGATCATCAGCGCCACCGGGAACATTTATCACGGAGTTAAACGCCACGCGATCGGCCTGATCGCGCGACAGCTGCGCGTTCAAAAACATGAATGTCCATCCGAAAACTTCGGGTGCATCCTGAAGCCGGAAGCCGTGTGGCATGCCCTCAATCGTCACGAGATATTTCGACCCGCTAAGCGCTTCGATCATCTGAGAAGTTCGAGCAATCGGCGCTACCGCATCCGCTGTACCGCCAATCCCAAGGTAGGGCACGCGCACGCTGCGCACGCCGCCATTGCTGTCACCAAACGCGGCGAGAAACGGTTGACCCGAATACGGAACGTAGCCGACGACGGCCTTGTAGCGGTTGTCGCGCACGATGACGCGCTCAGCGCCACCCCAGCTCGCCGTGATTTTCGCGCCCTGCACCAGCATCATCGCCATGCCACCGAGCGACGCACCAAATCCGACAATCTTGTCTTGATCCACCGCATTGGCGTATTCGGGTTTGCTGAGGATGTAGTCCAGACCCTGCTTCAATCCCAGCGGGCGAATCGCCTCCATTTCTGCGACTTCAGCGTATTTCGAAAAGATATAAATGTAGTCACTGACGTTTTCCAGTTTGATGCGTGAGTAGCGCGCATCGGCGTGAAAGGGCGCGAAAACGACGTAACCTTCAGCTGCCAACCGCGCCATCACCTGAACGTAGTCATCGCCCAGCGGCGATCCCGCGAGGCCATGGCTCATCACCATCAGCGGCCACTTGCCAGCGGTCACCTCGGGATTGGTCGCAATCAGCGGCGCTTCGGCACCACGCTGCATCTTTGAGACCTTGACGCCAGAGGGCAGCACATAATCGGCGCGGTTGTTGGCGGCCGTCGTTGGATAGCAGGTAATAGCGGCATATTGCAATTGCTTGCCACCCTGCTTTGCGAACACATCAATCTCGCTGACTTTCGGCACGGCGACCTGATAGGTGAGCACATTGGCCGGACTCACCAGTAACTCAGTCACGTAATGAGAGCCGTCGGAGAGCGGATTGCCTTCCCAATAATCCGATGCCGCAGCGCCTGCGGGCATTCGGCTGAAATCCTGCTCGACGTTGCTACAGCCCACAGGATATTTGCCATTGACGGAGGGGATGATGCCGGAGCTGGCATGTGCTGCTCCGAGCAAAAGAAGATTCGCAGACAGAAACGCAGCAACGAAGCGCCCGCAATGTCGCAATCCAAGATTACTGGAAGGGCGGAGGAGGGTGAAATTTGAAATATTCATCTTTGGATTTTCGCGTTTCACTCAATCGGTGGCTGTAGGACAACGTCCACAAATCTACTGTATGGAGTCATGGGCGCTCTGCCTTCGTGGGAAGCGATCTACCTGGCCTGTGCCCGTGACCGCATCACTTGCGAAACCAGCATCGGCGACACCACCACAATTCCGAGCAGCAACATCTGAAGACCTGGTGCAATCATGATCAATGCTCCAGCTAACGTGAGCGCCCGCTCCCAAGCTTTCATTTCGACCAACAAAAAGCGCGAAAGTGCCGCCGCCAGCAAAAAAATGCTGCAAATACAGGCAGTGAATACGACTGCGAACGCGCCCCACGTGAAGCCCTTGGTCACCAACAACAATGCGGGCGAGAAAACGAACACGAAGGGCACGAGCGCTTTGCCAAGGCCAAGGCGGAACGCGGTGTTGCCGGTTTTGAATGGGTCGGAGTTCGCCATGCCCGCCGCGGCGTATGCCGCGAGCGCCACTGGCGGTGTGATGTCGGCCAGCACGCCATAATAAAAGACGAAGAAGTGCGCGACGATGGGCTCGACGCCCATTTGCACGAGCGCAGGCGCTGCGACAGTGACCATGATGATGTAGTTGGCCGTCGTCGGGATGCCGCAGCCCATGAGAATGCACACAAAGCCCGTCATGAACAGGGCGCAAAGCAGCATCAATGCCTGCTTGCCGATCAACCACGCGGGCAGGACAGTGAACAAAAAGTCAGCTGAGGATCCGGCAGCGGCGTTCACGATGTAGCTCACCTTGAAACCCACGCCGGTCATCGTCACTACGCCGATCACGAGGCCGACAGTACCCGCCGCTGCGCCAACGGCGAGCGCGTATTTGGCCCCTGTGGCGAATGCGTCGATCAACTCGGCGCGGGTGAAGCGAGCGGGCAAATTGAGCGTCTTGATCGCGGCGACAAAGGCGACTGCCGCCACGCCAAACAACACCACACTGTAAGTTTCGAGCTGGCCCGAAATCACCAGCGCCAGCACCGCATGCAGCGCGAGCATGATGGCGAGGCCGGTTGCGCTGTTGCGCTTTTCGCTCGTCGTCATGCCTACGATGATGCAGCTCGTTATCCCGGCGAACGCGGAGACGTAAGGGGTGAAACCATTCATCAACGTGCCAACCAGTAGCACCAACGGAATCAATGTTGGCCAACGCTTGCGAAAGCTCTCTTTCACGCTCGGCAATTCGTCCGCGGTCAAGCCGCGCAAACCGGTGCGCTTCGCTTCGAAATGCACTTGCCAGAACACGCCAAAAAAATGCATGAACGCGGGCACGGTGGCCGCGAGCACAATCGTTGCATAGGGCAAACCTAAAAACTCAATCATCAGGAACGCCGCAGCGCCCATGATGGGCGGCGTGATCTGCCCACCGGTTGAAGCGGCGGCTTCGACTGCACCCGCAAAATGGCGGGGATAGCCCACGCGAATCATTGCCGGAATCGTGAGCGATCCGACCGTCACGGCATTCGCCACGGACGAGCCTGAGAGCATGCCAAACATCGCCGAGCCGAACACGCTGACCTTGGCGGGACCGCCCGCATACTTGCCCTCGAACGACGACGCGACATCAAGAAACAA
>JBBRGY010000158.1:0-6993 GCA_038223495.1 Burkholderiales bacterium
CTGTTGTTCGCCACCTTTGTTAATTTTGCGTATGCGCAGGACTACAAAGACCGCGCTGAATGGGCTGCGCTGAAAGCGGAGCTTGTCACCGAAAATAACTACGACGCCGCTGTGCTTGACGCCACGATTGCGCGCGTCAAGCGGCAGGACAAAGTCATCACCTACATGGATACGCCGATCCGCGCGCCAACGCCCTGGTACGTGTATTGGCCGCGCCACATCGGTGGTGATCGTCTGCAACGTGGCACGGAATTTATGCGTGCCAATCGCGCCAGCTTTGCCAATGCCGAGCAAAACTACGGCGTGCCCGCTCAAGTCATCGCGGCGATCATTGGCGTGGAAACAGTTTACGGTCGGATCACTGGCAATTTCCGCGTGATTGACGCGTTGGCAACGCTTGCGTTTGACTATCCGCGTCGCGCTGATTTTTTTCGTGCCGAGTTAAAGGAATTGCTGTTGTTGGCACGTGAACAAAAGCGCTCGCCGTTTGACTTCACGGGTTCGTTTGCGGGCGCGATGGGATGGCCGCAATTTATGCCCGGTAGCTATCGCAAATGGGCCGTTGATTTCGATAATGATCAGAAGATTGACCTGTGGAATTCGCCTTCTGACATTGTCGGCTCGGTCGCGTCGTTTTTAGCTGGACATGGTTGGCAACGCGGTGAGCCGGTGATGTTGCCGATCGCCACGCCGAGCGCAGAAATCATTGCCAGCATTGATGGCGGTCTATCGCCACGAAAGCCGCTAAAAGAATATCTCGCTGCAGGCATCACGATCACCGCTCGCGACGCTGACGTTGTGCTCCCGTCTGACGACGAGTCGGTCGGAATTATTTCGCTCGACAATGCCGACGGTACGAACGAATACTGGCTGGCGTTTGAGAATTTTTACGTCATCACGCGTTACAACCGTTCAAGGATGTATGCGTCCTCGGTTTGGTCGCTCGCGTATGCGTTAAAAAAAGCGGCGGCGGCGCCTCAGTCTGCGGCTAAGTAGCGTTTTTACGATCAGCTTTTCTATAGAAGCGATATCACATAGGGGCTAGCGGCGGTTTCGTGCAATAGTTGATTTTTGCCATATTATCGATCTAGCCCCTGATCAAACGTCGTTTCACGAAAAAGCTGATAGTCGTAATTGGGTCAAAGTAGCGCTTTGAGCGAATCCAGCATATCGGCCTCATGAATCGGTTTGTCATCACGAATGCGCAACATGCGTGGGAAACGCACAGCAATGCCGCTTTTGTGGCGCGAGCTCAGGTTGATGCCTTCAAATCCTAGTTCAAAGACGAGCGACGGCGCGACACTGCGCACCGGGCCAAATGAGTTCACGGTTGACTTGCGGATTACGGCGTCGATGCGCTTGAATTCGTCATCGGTCAAACCCGAATACGCCTTCGCAAACGACACCAATTGCAAATCACCAGGCGGTTCACCGGCCTTGATCGCGGCCACTACGGATTGCGCTTCGTCCGCTGAGTGCGGCGCTCGATTCCACACCGCAAACGTGTAGTCGGTGTACAGCCCCGCTCGGCGACCGTGACCGGCCTGCGCGTAGATCAACACGCAGTCGATCGACATCGGATCGACCTTCCATTTCCACCACGTGCCGTCGTTCTTCGTGCGACCGCTGCCGTAGCGCGAATCGCGTGCCTTGACCATGAAGCCTTCGACGCGTCGTTGACGGCTTTCTTCACGCAATTGCGCAAGCGCGGCCCAGTCCGACGCGTTCACCGTCGGCGACAGCGGCCAGTGATTTACAACACACAACACCTCAAGTTTTTCGCGACGAAACGACAGCGGTTGCTCACGTAAATCAGCGCCGCCAAGTTCCAACAAATCGTAGGCGAGCAATTGCACAGGCACTTCGGCCAGAATCTTTTTGCTCAAAGTTTTTCGGCCGATGCGCTGCTGCAGCAGATTGAACGGTTGCGGCGTGTCCTCGCCGTCACGCATTACGAGAATTTCGCCATCAACGACGACACCGTCGGGTAAGCTCTGCGCGCGACTCACAATTTCTGGAAAACGCTCCGTGATCAGCTCTTCACCGCGCGACCAGATCCACACGCTGCCGTCGCGTTTGATGAGTTGTGCCCGAATGCCGTCGTATTTCCATTCCACGATCCAGCGGCTTGGATCGCCGAGCAATGCGTCGAACTTCTCAACGGATTCGTTCAAAGCATGCGCCAGAAAAAATGGATACGGCGCACCGTCCGTTCGCTGCGACTGTTTATCGTCGGTTGCCGGCGGAACTGGAGCAATCAGAGCGCTGAAAGCAGCAGCCGACGGTTGAGCGTTCTTGTCCGTCCAACCCATCAAGCGCAGCGCAATAGTCTTGGCATCCACGCCACTGAACTCCGCGAGCGCACGAGTCACCAGCAGTTTCGACACGCCCACGCGAAAGCCGCCACCGATCAATTTCGTCAGCAAGAAGCGCCGCTCCACATCGAGCATTTGCCAGTAGCGTTGCAGGGTCGCTGACGCGTCCTCCGCTGTCGCGCCGCGCATCGGTGCCAGACGTGATTCAACCCACGTCGTCAGGCTTTCATCGTTGTCGGCAGTCGGTGGCGGTAACACCAGCGCGATAGTTTCGGCGAGATCACCGACCGCCTGATAACTCTCTTCGAATAACCATTCCGGCAGACCGCTCGCTTCGAGCGCCGCGATGCGCAACACTTTGGTCGGGACGCTTTGCCGTGGTTTGCCGCCTGCCAAAAAGTAGGTCGCCCATGCCGCGTCATCGTCTGGCGCGTTCGCGTAAAACGCCTTGAGCGCGGCGACTTTTTCGTTGGTGGACGTCGTCGCGTCAATCGCAGCGAAGAGGGCGGCGAACTGTTTCATGCCTGCTCGACAGGCGCGGACACGGCGTCGGGCGCGGTGTCATCGAGCGCATCATCGCCAAACTCAGTGGCGAATGCGCGAGCACGCAATCCTTTCTCTTCGAGGTAGCGCACCATCACGGGCACCGAACCGTGCGTCACGATGACCTGCTCGCAACCGGTCGCTGCGATGGCGCTGTGCAGCCCCGGCCAATCGGCGTGATCCGACAGCACAAAGCCACGATCTACACCACGTCGCCGTCTCGCGCCACGCATCAGCATCCAGCCGCTAGCAAAGCCGTCGCGATACTCGCCAAACCATTTCATCCAGCTTGATCCCGCGACCGAGGGCGGCGCCAGCACTAGCGCGCGCTTAAGCAACGATTTGTCAGTGATTTCCGTGACCAATTGCGTGTCGGGCAATGCCACGCCGCTAGCTCGATACGCAGCGTTCAGCGTTTGCACTGCGCCATGCACAACGATCGGCCCAATTGACGCGTCTACTCCCGAGATAATGCGCTGCGCCTTGCCGAAACTGTAGCAATACAAAACACTCGCGATACCTAGCGCCGCATTGGCCGTCCACCACGCGTTGATGTCAGCGAACACCGTCGCATCATCCGGCCAGCGATAGATCGGCAAGCCGAACGTACTCTCGGTGATGAAGGTGTCGCAGGCAACCGCTTCGAACGGTGCGCACGTCGCTTCGGGCGCAGTTTTGTAATCGCCACTAGCCACCCAAACGCGCCCCGCATGCGCTACACGGACCTGCGCGCTGCCCAGCACATGCCCGGCAGGATGCAGGCTCACCTGAACGCCATTGAGGCTTATCGATTCGCCATATGCCAGCGTCTGCAAATCAATCGTGCCGAGCCGCGACCGCAAAACGTTCTCAGCGTCGCGTGCCGCCAGATAATGCGCATGACCCGTTCGCGCATGGTCAGCGTGCGCATGTGTAATCACAGCCCGATCAACCGGTCGCCACGGGTCGATATAAAAGTCCCCAGCAGGGCAATACATTCCCTGCGGCCGCAGGACGATCAGGTCAGTTTCTTTGGCATGAACTTCAGCCACGGTAGTCGATGCCTTCTCAGCGAATAGTTAGGTTGTCATTTTGCCCGCAGCGACCCGTCGACACCGTTGCAGAAGTGCGCATGGTTCAATTGCGCAATGCATCGAACCTCAGCGCTGTATTCACGACAGTGACGATGGACCAGGCCACGTTTATCGCGGACTCGTCGCGAAAGACGCGCAAGCAAAGCCGTGCGCAATCCCATTGTTGAAGCGAGCAACCATTTTGCAGGGTGTGCCTGGATTGGCACAGCCCCGGAGAAAATGGCGTTTCACGAAAAATCGGAATAGGCGATCTGTTTGCGACGTGCGGCCTCAGCAACACGGCTACCGACACATCACGCGCTCACTCGTTGATAAAGAGCGACTGATGCAGACCGCGCTTTAGTTCCTCGTTGAATGCTTCGCCGATTTTGCCCACCATTGCATAACATTCTGCTGGTGTCGGGCCTAACAAAGTAGCGCCACTTGCGTAGATCGCAAACACCTCCTTGTCATGATGGGTAAGGTTGATGATGCCAGCGCAGCCGGGGACGGAAAATGTGGTGCCTTTGTGCTTCGCATTCGGCTCAAAGCCATCGGGCACACCTGTCGCGTTCATGCGCTCCTTTAGAAAGCGCGCCAGCACCGGAACGATTTCCTGACTGACCGGGGCGATTTGGTACTCAACCGTGCCCCGGATTGATGTGCTGACGCGCCCAATCCACGGCAGTATCTTGGCATCCGGGCGCGGTGAAAGCTTCTCACCGCCCTGGGCATTTTTCGTCCATTGGAAGTAATGGGCGAGCCATTCAGGCGTGCGATCGTGATAGTCGTAATAGTGACTGTCCTTGCGACTGAGTTTCAATGCGTAGGAGGTGGCACTCGGAATATCAACAACTATCAGCGCGGTGTAAGGCGGCTGCCCCTCGCGCTCGCGATCAACGCCCTCGGCACTGGTGACGTACTGAGTCTGCGCTGGCGAGAACGCAAACGCACTGGAGCCGCCAGTTCGTAGGCCTGCGAAGGGCCCGTCAGCCACGGAATCGATCCACGGATGAACTTTGTACAAGCGCAGGGTGCTTACGTCGAGCACTGTAATGTTCATTCGCAGCCAGCGACCTCCACGCAGCTCGGTGCCGGTGGCAGGGTCGACGTGTTCAATGCCGAAGGATTTTTGCTCCGTGGGCTGCCCTTTGTCAGCATCGAGCCATTGGTAATCGGCGTTACTCGCCTCGATGCTTTTTGTGACAGGCGCGCCGTTCTCCTCGGTGATCATCCAGAAGTGAGTCGTTGAAACCAGAATCGTCGGGGTGGGTGCGTCGGTGAGCCGAACCGCCCGCCAGAACACCGAGCGGCTCTCATCCTTCTTCGGTGTTGAGCTGGCGTAAGCGTCGGCGCCGTCTTTGATAGTGACCAGCTCGCCTTTGTACTTGACCCAAAAGCGGGTGACTTCGTCACTGCCGCGCGACCGTCCATTGGTGTCGCCCACGCCGCCCGAGGTGATCTCGCGGCCCTGCACAAATATTTCGAACGGGCCGTGCTTGATGATGGTGACAGGCGCTTCAGACGAGCTACACCCAGCCACAAACCCTGCGCAAATAGCGATCAGAAGATTCAGGGAGCGACGGAAATGATTCATGCGGAACACTCCATAAAATTCAGATCGTGGCGTTGTGTTGCAAGGGCTTCCATCGCTGAGACGGCGCGGACGGTGGCAAAGCTTAGTCGGGACGTCACTTGTTGTAGCTCATTGTCAAGCGAACGGCTAGGACCGCACCGCTTTCGCGCTCGCCGCAAAAAAGGGCTAAAAGTAGAGACCGACAGCACCCTTGTCTGAGAGCCCTCCTGTGCGCAAATCCACAACCATTGATGATGCGACAAAAAAAAAGCCGAACGGCTTGAAACTCATGGTGGGGTTCTGGATCGGCTGGTTGGTGTTCTGGCTGGCAATCACCGTCGTATCGCACTGGGTGAAGCCGGAAGCGGCGAATGCTGCGAGCGATGTCAATTCGCATGCAGCGGAGACCGGTGTGAAGGCTATTGCGTTGACCGTTTTCGCCAACGATTTCGCAGGCGCGTTGCGGCCGGAATTCACGAGCTGGCTTAACGTCAATCTCGCGAATTTTGAAACAGAAACGTCGACACAAATTGCGCTGGCGATCTATCCGCAGTTGCCCGCGATCCCGGTTGAAGAATTCACGATTGCCGTGGCAGAGCAGTCGCAGCTCGGTCGCAAGGGGCTCGACAACGGAGCGATCCTGTCGATCTTCGCGAAGGACAAAGTCGCGCGGCTGGAAGTGGGTTACGGCCTTGAAGGCGTGCTCCCTGACGTTGAGGTGCGCCGCATTCTTGAATCGAATCTGGTGCCCGCGTGGAACGCGGGTGATCGCACCAAGGCGGTGGATGACACGCTGTTAGCGGTCATGGCACTGGTGCGCGAGAGCTACAAAGCGCAAAAACTACCGGGTATCCTGACTATTTTCTGGCGACAACTTCGGGTCGCAATACCAAAGCTCCTGCACGGCGCGGTGCCAAAGCTTGTCGCTGTGCCCACCATCAATCGTTTCGGCTACATAGTGATTGGCGGCGTGCTCTCGACATTGCTTTGGGTCGCGTTCGCGCAGTCGGGCCGATTCCTGCGCGACTCGTTTGTTTCCGCGAAGAACGCGGTGACAAACTATCGGACAGGCATTCCTCCCGCTGCGGAAAAGCCGAACGCGCCACGCGGGCTGCTCCAGTGGCTCAATTCGCCAGCTTCACCGGGATTCGTATCGCTGTATGACCTCATCAAAGTCGCGGCCGCCGTCGCTGTCCTGACTAGTGTGATGATCGGTGTCGTCGTGACCGCTGGTGGCGGCGCTTTTGGTGGAGCGGGGTCGCTGTTGCGATGGTGATGAAGCTGCAACAGCTTTAGGCTAAATCAACCAGTCTGTAGGGGCTAGTGGCGTAAAATGGCATTTGTCGATAAACGATCAAATGGCAATCTATCCCTCGTTAAATGGGGATTGCAGGTAGAAGCTATATCGAAATTCGTTCGTAGATTTAGCGAAATGAGCCTCAGAGGTGCTGTAGGGTGGGCAGCCTCTGCCCACCAGACTATCTCATGAGGTCGTGGGCACGGGGTG
>JBBRGY010000159.1:0-6938 GCA_038223495.1 Burkholderiales bacterium
TACCCGTCATGCCCAGCCAGTCGCACATCGTGCCGGTATTTGTCGGCGATCCGGTCAAAGTAAAAACGCTCACCGACCGCCTGCAAGAGCGTCACAGCATCTACCTGCAACCGATCAATTACCCCACCGTCACACGCGGCACAGAGCGAATCCGCATCGCACCCGGCCCGTGTCACACGAGCGCTATGGTTGATCACTTGCTCGCTGCACTTGACGAAGAATGGTCATCGCTTGGACTCAAACGGCAGGCGCAGGCGCTTGCCGCGTAAAGCCACTTGTCACACCTTGGCGCTCTGCGGTCAGTGAACATCAGGACGCCCCTTTAATGAAACGAATTTACCTGCCGCTCACGGTGATGGCGGTGCTCGTACTCGCGGGTTGGTACTGGCGTGACAGCCTTCCTACGTTTGAGTCATCCGCCGCCACTGCCGCCGTCGCACAGACCAAAGCCAATGCCGCCTTAACCTCGGCAGCACCAACCAGCACGAACGAATCCAAAATCATCGTGCAAGCACCGGTGGAAGTCAGCCCGCGACCTAACGGGGTCAGCGCAAGCGTTGCTTCCGTTGAGCCTCCGCCGCTGGCGTCGCCGCCTTTGCGTGAGGTATTGCCGCCGGAGCAGGCGCGCATCGCTGAGCTTCTTTCGCGGCGAAACCTCGCTCGCTCTATTATTGAAACTGCTACGGCGGACGACGCTCAGCTCAACGCCTATTCGTTACTGCTAATTGATTTTTGTCTCGCCCACACGTCAGCACGCGCCAAAGGTCAGGCAGCCGTGGGCGGACCGCCTCCAACCTCGTTGCGGAACAAGCCGGCTGGCGGCGACAACACGCGAGCCGATGCAAGCGATTCACGGCGTATGGACAACGCGCGCTGGATCACCGAAAGCTGCAAGGATTTCAGTGAGGGCGCAGGTCAAAACTACGCCGATGCTGCTTTGACCCGACTCAATGCAAAGGGCTCGAACGCGGAGCTTGTGTTTAGCAAGTTAAATCCGCAGCTCGATTACAAGGGCGTTTCACCCGGACAATTCAGCATCATCACAGATGCATTGAACGAAAAAAATATTGCGCTGCTGGAGCTATTGGGCTCCCAAATCGCCCCAGCGCTCAACAGTAACTTCGCTGGCGGAAGCACGTCCGACGCAACATCCGGCGCGCTCGCCTGGCAGTTGGCGCTTTGTCAATTGGGAGCGTACTGTGGACGCGAAAGCCTCCCGCTCCGGAATGCCTGCTGGCAATACGGCGCATGTACGGGCGATGACCTCGCCACAGCAGTTCGAGCAGCAATGGTCCGCGACGTCCTGCCAAACACCGCCCTCGACAAGCAAATCGCCTTGTTCGTCAAAGCGATCAACACGCATGATCCAGAATTGTTGGGAATTCGCCGCAAATAGGTCTGTGTAGTTGTTGCGCGAGCTTGCATTTGATGAATTCCCTCTTGCATGCCGATCACTAAAACCGTGCAATAGAAAATCGGTGGGAACGCGGCGCCGTTAGTACGCATTTTCATGCGCCCCTAATTTTTCTACGATTGATGTGCGCCGCCTTTGTGTAAAGTATCGCTTCATGAAAGCCGAACAACAATCAATCGAGTTGGCGAAGCGCTCAGACGCTAGGGCGATCGCGGATTTGTCACGCGATGTGATTGAGCAGGGGCTCGGCTGGTCGTGGACTGCGCCTCGGGTGTTGAAGGCGCTGCGCGATGAGGCGACGAACGTAATCGTGGCGCGGCGACATCCTGATTTGGATGATGTCGCTGGATTCGCCATCATGAAATATGGCGATTACACGGCGCACATCGTGCTCTTTGCGGTGGACGCTGCGTATCGTCGTTGCGGCATCGGAACGGCACTGATGGCTTGGCTGGAAACGACGGCGCGCACGGCAGGGATCAATACGATTGCGCTCGAAGCACGATCAGGCAACCATGAGGCGCGCGCGTTTTACAAGCAGCTCGGGTTCAACGAAATAGGCGTTCGCGTGAGCTATTACCGGGGTGTGGAAGACGCGATACGGTTTGAGAAATCGTTGATTGCGGAGTAGCTCGTCGTAGGGTGGGCAGCCCCTGCCCACGGGTCCGCGCTTCTCGACTATGTGGGCACGCGGTGCCCACCCTGGGATGTTCCGCCATCTTGCATCCGCAGCCACCGCGTTCGGCGGAACCGCGTTGAGCTCCGCCCTACGTTCGCGCGCAACTCCAAGCGCGGCACGCATCACCGAACGCCGCGAACAATTTGCGGGAAACTTCGTTTGTTGCAGCTTGCCACTCCGGATGCCATTGCACGCCGAGCGCGAATCCGGCATGCTGATTGACCGAGACGGCTTCGATCTGTCCGTCGGACGCAAACGCCTCGGCGCGCAACTGCGGTGCCAAAACATCAATACCCTGACCGTGCACCGAATTTACGATGAACGGCTTGGCACCAACGATAGCGGCGAGACAACCTTTGTCTTCAATCGTGATCGGGTGCGCATCGGCATAGCGTTCGGGAGTGGTTACGTCTGGATTGCCCTTGGCGCCGCGATGATCAAAATGACCCGGCAGCTCCTGAATGGCCTGACGCAGCGTGCCGCCGAGCGCGACGTTCATCTCCTGAAGGCCACGGCAAATCGCAAGTATCGGCAGATTCATCGCCACAGCGCGTCGAATCAGCGGCATCGTAATGGCGTCGCGCGCCGGATCGAGCGGCAGCGATGGGTCGTGCACGGTTTGCCCAAACAGGGCCGGATCAACGTTGGATGGTGAACCGGGCAGCATGATGCCATCGGCAATCGTCAGATAGGCCTCAATGTCCTCGTGCCCGGTGCACACGAGAGGAATCGGTAGGCACCCGGACAGGTCGCGGACGGGGTCCGAATAGCGCTGGTAGAGCACCTGCATCGAGACGTCACCGAACATGCGGTTGTCACACGGGATGAGAACCAGGGGCTTGCTTCTTTTTGAAGACATGGGGCGATTTACTGACATGGCTTTGCGATGCAGACCATATTCTATCGGGGCTGACAATGAAAAACGGCTCAAGTCGACTTGAGCCGTTTTTTGTATCTAGCCCCTGCGCAGGCTGGCTTTCAACGAAATGCTGATCGCAGATTACGACATGTGCTGTCCGCCGTTGATGGCAATATTGGCACCGGTCAGGAATGCGGCCTCTTCGCTGCACAAGTAGGCGACGAGTCCGGCGACTTCTTCTGGCTTGCCCAGACGGCCCATCGGAATTTGTGGAATGATTTTGCTGTCGAGCACGTCGGTCGGGATCGCCATCACCATCTTGGTGCCGATGTAGCCTGGCGAAATGGTGTTAACCGTCACGCCCTTGCGCGCGACTTCAAGCGCCAACGCCTTGGTGAAACCATGCATACCGGCTTTAGCGGCGGAATAGTTGGTTTGGCCGAACGCACCCTTTTGTCCGTTGACCGACGAGATGTTGACAATGCGGCCCCAATTGCGCTCCAGCATTCCGTCACAAACCTGCTTGGTCATGTTGAAGGTGGAATCAAGGTTCGTTGCCATGACAACGTCCCAATTGATTTTGTCCATTTTCTTGAACGTCATGTCGCGCGTAATGCCGGCGTTGTTCACCAGCACATCGACCGGACCGTTGTCCTTGACGATCTGCTCGACGCAGGCTTTGGCAGAGTCAAAGTCGGCGACGTCGCAGGCATACGCCTTAAACGAATAGCCAAGCTTGTTCATGGATTCGAGCCACTCTTTCCATGTCTTGTTGCCTGGCGAGTACGTCGTGACCACCCGATATCCGAGTGCGGCCATCTTGATGCAAATGGCCTCGCCGAGACCGCCCATTCCGCCTGTGATTAATGCTGTACGTGACATATTTCGCTCCTTTTATAAAACTACATTTTTTCTAAGACATACTCACCCGGCGCAGCGCCGAGTTTTGATTTGACGTGCTTTTTCGCTGTGACCTTTTTGCCCGAGTGCTTTGCCAGCCAGTCGTACCAATGTGGCCACCAACTACCGGGGGTTTCCTTCGCTTTGGCGTCCCACGCTTCGGGCGACGCGGCTGGCCACTTGCCAGTCCAGTAACTGCGTTTTTTCGGTCCCGGCGGATTCACGACACCGGCAATATGGCCCGATGCACCGAGCACAAATTCAACGTCACCGCTCCACGATTCGGCCGAGGCAAATGCGCTTGGCCACGGCACGATGTGATCTTCGCGCGAGCAATAAACATAGGTCGGAATATCAACCGCCGACAAGTCAATCGGCTCACCCAACATTTCCATTGCGTCAGGCACGATGAGCTTATTGTCGAGGTAAAAATTGCGCAGGTAATACAGATACATCGGACCCGGCAAATTGGTCGAATCTCCGTTCCAGTAGAGCAAATCAAACGCTGGAGGATCTTGCCCTTTCAGGTAATTGTTGACCACGTAATTCCAGATCAAATCATTCGCGCGCAGACTGGCGAATGATTGCGCGAGTTCAGCCCCACTCATCAAGCCTTTGGTACCGTCTTCGCCGAGCGACTGCATGCGCAATTTGTACGTGCTCTCGCCGAGATACGCCTTGATATCGCCCGGTTCTTTGAAGTCGAGGAGCGTCGTCAGATACGTCGCACTTTCGACGAAATCTTCAAGTTCGTCACGCGCCGCGAGCACGGCCAGACAACTCGCGAGAATCGTTCCACCCACACAAAAACCGAGCGTATTGATCGTCTCGACATTGGCGTGATCGCGCACTTCGTCAATCGCGGTGAGTACGCCCTGCTCCAGATAGTCATCCCACGTCAGCGTCTTTAATTCTTCAGGAATATTGCGCCACGAAACGAGATACACATCGAAGCCCTGCGCCACCGCGTGCGCCACAAACGAATTCTCAGGTTTGAGATCAAGAATGTAGAACTTGTTGATGCAGGGTGGCACGATCAACAGCGGCCGCTGGTGCACGGTCTTTTGCGTTGGCGTGTAATGCAAAAGCTCGATCAGATCGTTGCGAAATACCACTTGCCCCGGAGTAGTGGCAAGGTTCTCGCCGACCTTGAACACCGTCTCATCGGTCATCGCGATGTGGCCCTGATCGATATCGTGCTTCAGATTCTCCAGACCGTGCTTCAGGCTCTCGCCCTTCGTCTCAAGCGCCTTTTCAATGGCCTCCGGATTGGTCAAAAAGAAATTGCTGGGCGCTGCAGCGTCCAGCATCTGCTCCAAAAAAAATTTCGCACGATGACGTTCACGTGCTTCGAGATCGGCACTGGCGACTAACTCGCGCCAGAACGCTGCGGTGCGCAAGTACTGATTGCGAAGCTCCAGAAAGTACGCTTGCGACTGCCACGACGGCGCACGGAAACGACGGTCCTTGGCGGCGATTTCACTGATGTCAGTCGTCGGCGAAAACCACTTGGCCGCAGCAGCTTGCATGGCATCTGGCTTGACGGCGGGCAACCACCACCATCCCGCCTCGGGCGCTGGCATGGGTGCCATGCCTGTCATGGGTGGCCTCGAAGGCATGCCGGGGAAGGCGGGCATCGAGGCGGACATGCCGGGAAATTGCGGTAGCTGAAACGGCATTTGCGCCATGCTGCCTTGTGCCAACGTTTGCATCGCCTCGATAGCCTCCACGAACGGGTTGCCTTGCTGCGCAAACGGGTTGTTTTGCTGGTTACCGCCACTCATCTTCAATGCTCCTGCTGATATATACCAATGTAGCCGCGTCGCTAAACCGATGCAATGCTTTAACTACCTATTGCGTAACTTATTGCGCTACGAATTGCCGCGTGTCGCCATCCATCGTGACTCGTTCGGCATGCAAGTAACATTGTGCGCTGAACAAACACAGAGCAACTATCACGTGTACGTAATCGCAATCGGTTGGCTTTACGTCGTGACAATGATCGCAGTAGTTTCTGACTCGCTGCTGAAAGGCGTCATCCGCTTCGTATTTTTAGGCGCTTTGCCCGTCGGATTGTTGCTTTGGGTCAAGCTCATGCGCTATCGGGCACGCGAGGCTGCGCGGGCGCAAGACGCAAGCGATTTGAACGCAACGCAAACACCAGACGAGTCGTAGCAATGTCGGAAGCGCGCTGCCGCCTCCGCCTAATGCCCCGCATCGAGCAGAGTGTGCGTGAGCAACACCGTGCTGACGCCGAGACCAATCATGAGCATTTGTTGAAACGTGTCCTTGATAGAAAAGCGGCGATGCAACGTCGGAATCAGATCGGCCACGGCAACGTAGAGCATTGAAGCCGCCGCAAATGCAAGCACGGGCGTGACGTAAGCCTCCGATTTCTCGAGCGCGAAATACGCGACTACGCCACCCGCGACCATCGCCAGACTCGAAATCAGGTTATAGAGGAAAGCTTTTTTGCGCGTGTAGCCCGAGTGCAGGAGCACAAAAAAGTCGCTGACTTCCTGTGGCACTTCATGCGCAATGATCGCAAGCGAGGTCACTACACCAAGATTGAAATCGGCGAGAAATGCGGCAGCAATCACCACGCCATCCGTCGCGTTATGCAGCGAATCGCCGATCAACACCATTAGCCCCGAGCGGCCGCCGTCGTGCACGTGGTGATGCCCGTGATGGCCATGACGGAGATCGTCGCTCCCTGGCACTTGCGGCGTCAAATCACCATGCGAATGCCGCCAGATCACGAGTTTTTCGAGGAAAAAGAAAAACAGAATGCCACCGAGCACCCAGCCCATGAGCGACGCGGGCTGCACGCCTTCAGACAAAGCATGCGGCAGGATGTCCAGAAACACCACCGCCAACATCGCGCCGACCGCAAACGCCACCCAACGCTCCACCGAAGATAGTTTGGCGTACAGAGCAAAAGCCGCAACGGCGGTGGAGGCAACGCCGCCCAGAATGGCGGCAGCGATGATGGCAAGTAAAGTCAAATGAAGATCTTTGTGTTCGAGTCGGGTTGCGAAGCAGTTTCGCAACTTAATTGCATTTTAATCACGTGCGACGTTTTACCA
>JBBRGY010000160.1:0-6887 GCA_038223495.1 Burkholderiales bacterium
CATTGCCGAGCGCGGGCTCGATTTGCCTTGCGCAGTGATCACTGCTTTTGGTAATGCCGACAACGCAGTGGCTGCCTTGAAAGCGGGTGCGTTTGACTATTTGGCCAAACCGGTATCACTTGATCAACTGCGCACATTGGTGAAGTCGGCGATCAAAGTGCCGGAACGCCGCGCCACGCCGCCAACGGGCGCGTCGGCCTCGGCCAACGCTGCCAGCACTGACAACGGCAGGCCCACACTGGTTGGGGAATCACCAGCCATTGAGGCGTTGCGAGCGCTGCTGGCCAAACTCGCCAACACCAATACCCCGACGTACATTCACGGCGAATCAGGTACGGGCAAAGAATTAGCCGCGCGCATCTTGCACTGGAATGGACCACGCGCCTCTGGGCCATTTATCGCGGTGAACTGTGGCGCGATTCCCGAAAACCTGATGGAAAGCGAATTTTTCGGCTATCGCAAAGGTGCGTTCACAGGCGCAGAGACGGATCGCGATGGCTTTTTTCAGGCGGCCACGAACGGCACTTTGTTTCTGGATGAAGTGGCCGATTTGCCGCTGTCACTTCAAGTGAAGTTGCTGCGCGCCATTCAGGAAAAACGCGTGCGCAAAGTCGGCAACACGACCGAGGATGCGATTGACGTACGAATCGTCAGCGCCACACACAAGAATTTGACCACGCTCGTGCAATCCGGCCTCTTCCGTCAGGATTTGTTTTACCGCTTGAACGTGCTGCAAGTCGAGATGCCTGCGCTGCGCGAAATTGCCTCTGATATTCCGGTGATTGCCGCACGTACGCTTGGGCGGATCACGGGTAATTCCGGCGCCGCGCTATCGACCGGTGCCTCCAATGCACTCATGCGCTACAGCTTTCCGGGCAACGTACGCGAACTGGAAAACGTGCTTGAACGCGCGGTTGCGCTCGCTGACAATCCTGTACTGATCGAGTCCTCAGATTTACGGCTTACCGTAGAAGATCATCCCGTGACGCATGCAGCCGCGTCGGGCGCCACCTCTGACGCCGGGACGCTCGCCGGCCGAACACCGCTACAGGATTTTCTGGATCGCAGCGAACGCGAAACGCTGGAACTTGCGCTCGCGCAAACGCGCGGCAATCGTACGCAGGCGGCAAAGCTTTTGGGCATTACCTTTCGCTCAATGCGCTACCGGCTGGAACGACTCGGTATGGAACCCGATGACCTCTGACAATGCGGATTGGGCGGACGGATGGTGCAACGGCGCGACGCGATGCGCTAGCCCAAACTATGACGCACGTCCGGCAAACACCCAAGTGAAACTGGTGGTACTGCATCACATCAGCCTTCCTGCGGGTCAATTTAACGGCGATGCGGTGTGTGATTTTTTTGAAAATCGGCTGGACGTTGCGCGCTATCCGATGCTCGCTGAGTTAGCGGACGTTCATGTTTCTGCCCACTTTTTCTTGCGGCGAACAGGCGAAATTCTGCAATTCGTAAGTTGCGATGATCGCGCATGGCACGCAGGTGTTTCCGCGTGGCGCGGGCAGAGCGGATGCAATGACTTTTCAATCGGCATCGAGATTGAAGGAGATGCCGTTGCCCCGTTTGCCGATCCACAGTACGCGGCGCTTGACGTGCTGCTAACCACGATCAAGCAAAACTACCCAGTCAAAGCCGTCACCACGCATAGCGAAATCTCGCCGGGTCGGAACGTTGATCCGGGCCCGACTTTTGACTGGTCGCGGCTGATTACGCGCTGGCAGAACTAATGTGAGCGCGACTTTCGTAGCGAAAGCCGCTGCCCAAAACCGAAATTGCGTTACGCCAGCTTGAGCGTCACATCAATATTGCCACGCGTTGCATTCGAGTACGGGCACACGATGTGCGCCTTATCGATGAGGCCTTGCGCGACGGCGCGATCAACGCCTGGAATGTCAATCGTCAACGTGACTTCGATGCCAAAGCCGGTTGGAATCTGGCCGATGCCGACGTTGCCAGTGATTTTGGTGTCAGCAGGTAGCGCTACCTTCGCAGCGCCAGCCACAAATTTCAACGCGCCAAGAAAGCATGCGCTGTAACCGGCGGCGAACAACTGCTCAGGATTAGTGCCAGGCAGGCCATTGCCGCCGAGCTCTTTGGGCGTCGTGAGTTTGATATCGAGAATACCGTCGGACGAACGTGATGTGCCTTCACGGCCTCCAGTGGACGTCGCTTCTGCGCGGTAAAGAACTTTTGCGATGGACATGTTGATTTCCTGTTAAAAAAGTTTGGACGGAGGGGTCGCCGCAGGGCGTGACGCAGCGGCGAGTTGGGTGCGCAAGTCTTTCAACTCGCGCGTTAGAGATTCAAGTTGTGGCAATTGGCAACCCGTGAGCTGCATCACACACATCGGAATGGGTTCTGCACGAATTCGTAAGTTATTGCCCGCTGCAGTGAGCGATATTTCAACTTGACGTTCGTCGACCGCGCTGCGCTGTCGCTCAATCAAACCAAGCGTTTGCAAACGTTTGGCTAGCGGCGTGAGCGTGCCGGAATCCAGGCCCAAGCGTTCACCCAGTTCGCCGACATGCTGCGGGCCGTGCTGCCAGAGCGCCAGCATGACTAAATATTGCGGATAAGTAATTCCCAATTCAGCAAGCAGCGGTTTGTAAGCCTTAGTCATCGCGAGCGAAGCCGAATACAACGCGAAGCAGAGCTGGCGATCAAGGTCTAAAAGCGACGGTAAATTCTTCATGTCATGTTATTATATTTTGCACAATATAATTGTCAACGATATTTATCTAAAGCAAGCGCCGCAGCGCCTGCATACAATGCGTTCCCATGCAATTCCTTCTCGAATACGCGCCGATCATTCTCTTTTTCGTCGCTTACAAACTTAAAGACATCTATTTCGCGACAGGTGTAGCCATCGCGGCCTCAGTCATCGCCATCGCCTGGGCGTGGTTCAGCACAAAACGCGTGAGCACGATGCAGTGGCTTTCGCTCGCCATCATCGTGGTCTTCGGCGGCGCGACACTGTTGCTGCATGACGAAACTTTCATCAAATGGAAGCCTTCTGCGCTTTACGGCGCATTCGCCCTCGCTTTGCTTTTTGGCAAGCTTGTGCTCGGCAAGAACTGGATTCAGGTCGTGTTCAAACAAGCGCAGATTCAGGCACCCGACGCACTGTGGAGCAAATTAACGTGGGCTTGGATCGTGTTTTTTGTCTTTATGGCCGCTCTCAATGGTTATGTGGCGACCCATTACAGTCTTGACGCATGGGTGAATTTCAAAGTCTGGTGGGCGATGGGCCTCTTTTTCGCGTTCACCATTGGCAATGTCGCGCTGCTCGCCAAATACATTAAAGACACCCCGGAAAACGAGGTGGTGCCGAAATGAATACCGTTCTAAATACGCTTGAACAGCGTCTGGCCCCACTCGAAGCGACCGTTTTGAATATTAGCGACGACTCAGCACAGCACGTCGGACATGCCGGAAACACCGGCGGTGGGCACTTTTCGGCGAAAATCGTGTCCAACGTTTTTTCAGGGCTCAGTACGGTTGCCCGGCATCGCGCGGTTTATGCGTTGGTGGCGGACTTGATGCCGCATACCATTCATGCGCTGTCACTCACTGTGGCGACGCCAGCAGAAGAAGCCTTAGTCAAAACCTAGCAAAATACTCAGCTACACAACTTCAATCACTGGAACACAAAAAGATGAAATTTGGTAACTCAATTGCAGCAGCCGTCCTGATCGCGTCAGCCACGTTAGCTGGATCCGCCATGGCACAAACCCCGGCCAAAAAAGCCTCAGCGCCTGCCGCTAAAGCCGCCACGGGCGAAATCGCCATTCCGACCGACCAGCTTGACCTTATCGTCAAAGAGCGCCTTGCTCAGGGCCAGCCTGATACGCCAGAACTGCGCGCTTCGTTGCGTGACGAACTCGTTAATCGCGAATTATTTATGCGTGCCGCTAAAGCCAAAGGCGTTGATCGCGCGCCCGGTATGAAAACGCAGATGCAAGTCGCCAGCGACTCGATTCTGATCCGCGCCTACATCAACGATTATTTGACGGCCAATCCGGTCACCGAAGAGACGCTCAAAAAAGAATACGAGACGATCAAAGCCGGTCTCGGCGACAAGGAATATCGCGCTCGCCACATTCTGGTCGAGAAAAAAGAAGACGCCGAAAACATCATCAAGCAGCTTCAAGCGGGCGGCAAATTCGAAGAACTCGCCAAAGCGAATTCGAAAGATACTGGCTCCAAAGACAATGGTGGAGATCTCGACTGGGCCGTACCTTCGAATTTCGTTAAGCCGTTCGCTGACGCGATGATCGGTCTGCAAAAAGGCAAATACACCACGATCCCTGTGCAAAGCCCGTTTGGTTTTCATGTCATCCAATTGGAAGACGTACGCGATGCAAAAGCGCCTTCGTACGAAGAAGTGAAGCCACAGTTGGCTCAACGCCTGCAAGGTCAGGTGATCGAGAAGCATCTGGCCGAATTGCGCGCCAAATCGGGCATGAAGTAAGCGACGCGCTTCTTCGCTGCATTGCAACAAAGCCACCTTCGGGTGGCTTTCTAATTTTTGGAACTTCTTTGCGTTAAGTCAGGGGTTAACAGACAGACAAGCGACAGAGGGATGCACCATAATCAAACGATTGCTACTGAGGAGGAGACGCAACTTGAATGGGTTCTTGAAAAATAAAGATCTGCTTGCCGGATTGATGTTTATGGCGATCGGCACGATTTTCGTGGTTGGTGCCTATAACTATCAGATGGGCACTGCGGCGCGTATGGGGCCGGGCTATTTCCCGCGCATTTTGGGCGGTCTGATGACAGTGCTCGGCGTCATCATCGCGGGTATCGGCCTGAAAAATCAGGCTCAGTGGGCCAAAACCGCTGGCATCGGCTGGACGTGGAAGCCCGTCATCATTCTGACGGCTGCGGTATTGCTGTTTGGCTTCACGCTGCCCACCTTGGGCATGATCATCGCGATTTCGCTGTTGACCTTTATTTCCGGCTTTGCCGCGCACGACAAGGACTATCGGCAATTGGTCATGATCACAGTCATCATGTGCCTGTTCTGTGCAGGCGTCTTCATTTGGGGCTTGAAGCTTCAGATGAAACTCTTCCCGTGGAGCGGCTAGACGACTATGGATTTAATTAACAATCTATCCCTTGGTTTCGGTGTCGCGCTTACCGCCACCAATATCCTGTACGCACTCATCGGCTGCCTGCTGGGCACCTTGATTGGTGTACTTCCCGGTATCGGCCCGGTTGCGACCATCGCGATGCTGCTGCCTACGACCTATGCGTTGCCCCCAGTCTCTGCACTCATCATGCTGGCCGGTATTTATTACGGCGCGCAGTACGGCGGCTCGACGACGGCCATTCTGGTGAATTTGCCTGGCGAATCATCCTCCGTAGTGACGGCGCTCGACGGCTATCAGATGGCCCGTCAGGGTCGAGCTGGCGCAGCGCTGGGTATTGCGGCGATTGGCTCGTTTATCGCGGGTTCGTTCTCGACGTTGCTGGTGGCCGCGTTTGCACCGCCGCTGTCTGAAGCGGCGTTGAAATTCGGCCCGGCTGATTATTTTTCGCTGATGGTGCTCGGTCTGCTCGCGGCCATCGTGCTGGCCCATGGTTCGATCATCAAAGCAATTGCGATGGTGATTCTTGGCATCGTTCTGGGCTTGGTCGGCACCGACGTGAACTCTGGAGTCGCGCGTTATAGCTTTGACGTCCCGGAATTGACCGACGGCATCGGCTTCGTCGGCGTAGCAATGGGCATCTTTGGGATTGGTGAAATTCTCACTAACCTTGAGCAAGGCGAAGACCGCGAGGTATTCACCTCAAAAGTCGGTAAATTGTTGCCGACTTTGCAGGACTTCAAGGACACCTGGGGCGCGATCACTCGCGGCACGTTGCTCGGCTCATTGCTGGGCATTCTTCCCGGCGGCGGCGCGCTGCTCGCGTCATTTGCGTCATACTCATTCGAGAAAAAACTCGCAGGCCCCAATGCCAATCCACCGTTCGGCAAAGGCAATATCCGTGGCGTAGCCGCACCGGAATCCGCTAACAATGCTGGCGCTCAAACGTCGTTCATTCCGCTCTTGACGCTTGGCATTCCGCCAAATGCGGTGATGGCGTTGATGGTCGGCGCAATGACCATTCACAACATTCAGCCTGGTCCTCAGGTCATCACGTCCAACCCGCAGCTTTTCTGGGGCTTGATTGCTTCGATGTGGGTCGGCAACGCGATGCTCGTGGTCCTGAATCTGCCATTGATTGGCATGTGGGTTCAGTTATTGAAGATCCCGTATCGTCTGCTCTACCCGATGATTCTGGTGTTCTGCTGCATCGGCGTTTACACCGTGAACAACACGACGTTTGACGTCTGGATCATCGCGGCATTCGGCGTGATCGGCTACATCTTTGCCAAGCTTGAATGCGAAGCAGCACCTTTGCTGCTCGGCTTCATCCTCGGGCCGATGATGGAGGAGAACCTGAGGCGAGCCATGTTGTTGTCGCGAGGCGACGCGATGGTGTTTATGGAGCGCCCAATCAGCGCAACGATGCTGGTACTTTCGTTCATTCTGCTGATCATTCTGGCGCTGCCAGCGATTCGCAAAAAGCGCGAAGAGACGTTTGTCGAGGATTGATTCACGACAACGTTCCGCAAAAAACGGGCACTTCGGTGCCCGTTTTTATTGGTTCGGAGTACTCTTGACGCGCTTATTAAGGAGAAACCAGCATGAGCCATACCACTCGCCGCGACGTCTTGAAATCACTCGGCACTGTGGGAGTGATCGGAGGTGGCGCGTCGTTGGCCGGATGCGCCAGCTTCTCCTCGCCCGCTGCATCAGCTCAGGCGGCAACAACAACCTTCCTGATATCTGCCACCACCATCCCGATTGTCTGCAGCA
>JBBRGY010000161.1:0-6887 GCA_038223495.1 Burkholderiales bacterium
TGTCAAAGATTTTCCATTGCGACAACGCGGAAAGCGGGTTCTTCACGGATTTACCGCTAGCGCCTGGCACTCGACTCCAGAGCCATGAAGCGATCTGCCAATCGCCGCGAATCCAGCGATGCCTCCGAGCAACGTCCGCAAGGTAGGTCGACGGAAATTCTTCGTATAGCTGTACGTCGCTTAGCAAGCCCGCGCGTGCATAACAGCCTTCAAGCAAATCGTGGCTTAATATTCGGTTTTCCGGAAAGCGATGAGCAACGGATTGTTCGAACGCATCAACGTCGTAGATGCCTTTACCGATGAAGGAGCCCTCGTAAAAAGCATCCTGATACACGTCAGAAACGGTGCGAGTGTAAGGATCGACCCCCGCCTCACCACCGAAAAGACTCGCGTAATGTGAGCGATTGACGCTTGGCAAACTACCGGAAACACGCGGTTGCAGAATGCCATACCCAACTTCGACACGCCCTAACGCTGCGTTAATACGTGCGTGATTCAGCGGATGCGCCATTGTGGCTACCAGCTCCCATGCGGCATCGCGTGGCAGTTGCGTGTCGGTGTCCAGTGTGATGATGTATTTCACCTGATGCAAAACACTGGTCTCCCCCACGATTCGCGAAAACGATTTCGTCAATCCATTCCGCAGAAAAGCATTCAGCTCCCCTAATTTGCCACGCTTCCTCTCGTAGCCCATCCATACCTGTTCCGCCTCATTCCAGCGGCGCGGGCGATGAAATAAAAAGAATGCATCATGATTTTCAACGCCATATTTTCTATTTAAAGCGCTAATCAAATCACTCGCCTTCTGCAACAGCGGCTCGTCTTCAGGCTGCGTCGCGGCAGACGCATCACGAAAATCGGTAAGCAATGCGAAGTGCAGGCTAGGGTCACGATTGGCGAGGAAACGAACCTCAAGCGCCTCAACCAATCTCTCGATACCCGGTACGCTGGTTAGCATCGTGGGAACAACCACCAGTGTGCGCGCCTCGGCTGGGATACCTTTCGAAAAATCCATGCGAGGGAGTCGCCCCGGGGTCACGAGCAGTGTGGTTAACCAGTTCGTTAGGGTGAGCGCCAATTGGCTCGCGCACAGCAGGGCCAATACGCCGACCATCGCGCACATCCAGTATGTCAGCGTGTCCGCTTCCACCGCAACTGCAAACCCGCTCATGAGCGCTGCGGTTACGAGGGTCACACACCCTAAGTAGAGAAATAGGGGAAACCGGTTACGTATCCGCGCTACTGTTTGACTCAAGGAAATACGTGTCCGCATCGCGTGCTCAAGCACTCTGAGTCCCGCATCGATCAAAAAGTAACCGACGTGACTTTTGCGTGGGTCATTCTGCGCTCCGGTTGCGCCAGGCAACGATTCCTTCGCTCGTTGTGCGAGTTCAAGCGCCGCAATAACGACGTCCTTTTCGGAGTGCGCACTGTGTCGCGAAATACGCTCAATGACGTGTCTATAGCGATCACGCGTGGCGAAATCCATTGCAGCATATGTTCCGCTTGGGTCGCTGCGCAACAGGTGCTCAACACTGCTCAGTGACTCGACAAAATCGCGCCAATCGGCCTCACTCAGTAGTCGCAAGCTGCCAATGCTGTTGCTGATCGTCACCTGATTGGCGGCCAGGCTCTGTGTCTCCGATTGCACCAGCTGCTCAATGGTGCAGTTCGACTCGGAAAGGTGTTGTTCGATCCACGTCAACGGCAATGCCAGCGCAGCACTGTGCCCCTGCAAGCGCCGCGCAAGTTCAGCAACAAATGAGTTCACCAATGGCGGGTTTGAGCGAGCCATATCCGCAATGACGAGGATTAAGCTTTTCGGGTCGTGCTCTGCAGCTTCGATCATCTGGTCCGCCCACTCGCTGGCCTGACTGCGATCTAGCATTCCAGTGGCAACGCGTCCGCCGACACGGCGCAAATTCTCGATCAGTGCAAGGCGCAGCATGATCGGGATTGCCCAGAGCTCACCAAGTGTGAGATCCGCTACCGTTTCGTATGCAGCAATGAAGCGTTTGAGGCTTTCGAAATCGATTCGCCCGTCGCCGTGCGCGATGAATTCGAGCGCAATGTCGTAAACGCGTGGATGTCCCGCCGATGATCCGCTCGCAAGACGCGGTAACTCGCGGCTGTAGCCTTTTGGAAAGTGCCGCCGTGCGGTTCGAATCTGCTCCTCAATGAGGTAAAAATTGTCGAGCAACCATTCACCAGCGGGCGTGATACGAAGGCTCGCGTCAACCGCGTCGCGCAGTAGCTCACTGACGCTACGTAGCGCTACCTCGTTAGCCGTCAGACGCGACAGCAAGTTATCTCCGCTTCGCCGGGTCGACACGATGTGCGAACCCGCCAGTGCTTTGCAGTGCGCTTCCATCTCCTCCGTGCTGAAGAGTTCTGCGCTCAGGGGAGCTTCGTTGGGTGCGTATTGCGGGACCGTAACCTCGCCGGTCAGCCGTAAAGCTAATTGCGTCAACTCGGTAAGCAGGCTTTTCAATGTAGCGCTCAATCTTTGGGCCTTCTAGTGATGTGTCGACTTCGCCATGAGCGCTCTACAACACGTTTTTTGCATGTAGGCCAGCGCGTTCAGAACGTTTCAAAGTGTAGAGGCTGGTCGATTTTTTGTCTGTGCGCGAACGAACAGAGCATGACGTTCGCCGGATACATCGACGTAGCTAATGTGGCAGTCGCACGGTCTTACAAGTGAAGACTTGTGGATCGCGCCTAATCAGGTTGGCTTCACTAGGGCGACTATCGTCGCTTTACCGGCGCACCGGGCCGGCGCAGATGGTGCTCGCGCGATGTGTCAACAGCTCGTTGCAAATCACGCGACGGTTTGTTGAGCCTTTAACCGTTCCATTGGGTAATTTTCGCGGCGGTGAAACGTATTAGAAATTCGTGTCACTCACCATACGGCACCCAGATATTTTTGATCTGCGTTGCGCGTTGCAGGAATTCGCGGCCTTGCCCTGCGACTGATTGCCAGTTGCGTGCTAATCCGGCGTCGACCCACGTCGATTTCAGATTGCCACTGGATGCGCGCTCAACGTTGGCGCTGCCATCTTTGTCGCCGAAGTACCAGACCGCCGCGACGTCGTCGTGCTCAGCGATGGTTTTGGCGAGCACGTCGCGCTCACCAGTGATGAGGTTGATCACGCCGCCCGGTACGTCGCTGGTTTCGAGGACTTGATAGAAGTCGGTCGCGATGAGCGCGCTGGCGGCGCAAGGCACGGCGACCACGCGGTTGCCCATCGCGATTGCGGGCATGATGAGCGAGATCAACGATAGCAGCGGCGACTCGTTAGGGCAGACGATGCCCATGACGCCCCAAGGCTCAGGCATGGCTAGCGTAACGTTACGGCTGCGAGTTGAGTGAACTGAGCCATCGTATTTGTCAGCATGCGCGGCGTAGAACATGATGCGGGCAATCGATTGCGCAACTTCAGCTTTTGCTTTTGCAGCACTTACGCCGAGCAAAGCGCGTAGACGTGCCGCAAATTCTTCGCTGCGTTGCTCCAGATTTTCCGCGAGGAAGAACAGGACTTGCGCCCGATTGTGCGCGGTGTAACCAGACCATCCGCTGGCCGCGTTCGCTGCCTCAACAGCGTTTCGTACGTCCTTGCGGTTGCCTAATCCTGCTTGTCCCGCGGCTTTCCCTTTGGCGTCGAAGACGGTGTAGCTGCTACCTCCGTCCGGACGAGTTTGTTTGCCGCCGATGTAGAGCTTTGCGGTGTGATCCAGCAACGGGACGCCTGTTGTCACCGTTCCGACAGTTGGAGCGACGGAAAAAGCGGCTGCTTTGACTGATGGTTCGCGCGACTTGACTGGCAGACTCGCGCGCGGCTTCAAGTATTCATACATCCCCTCGCGCCCGCCTTCGCGCCCGAAGCCGCTTTCGCGATAGCCACCAAATCCTGCACCTGCATCGAACAGGTTGGTGGAATTGATCCAGACGACACCCGCCTTGACGCGCGCGGCGGCGTCCAGAGCTACATTGATGTTTTCGGACCATATCGATGCGGATAGACCGAAGCGCGAATGGTTGGCCAGTTGCAGCGCTTCATCCTGCGTACGAAACGTGGTGCTCACCAGCACAGGGCCGAAGATTTCTTCCTGAGCGATGGTTGTCGACGGTGCGACGCCGGTGAATAAGGTTGGAGGAAAGTAGAAACCGCGACTCGGCATAGCACCGTCCGCCTGCCAACAGTGCGCACCTTCGGCGCGACCCTGTTCAACCAGTCTTGTGATGCGTCGCAACTGAATCTCAGACACGATCGCACCGATGTCGGTCGACTTATCGAGCGGATCGCCGACACGCAATTTTCTGGCGCGCGCTTTGAGCTTGTCGTGGAAACGATTGGCGACGGACTCATGCACCAACAGCCGCGATCCGGCGCAGCACACTTGACCCTGATTGAACCAGATCGCATCAACGACACCTTCTACCGCGCTGTCGAGATCTGCGTCGTCGAATACGATGAATGGAGATTTTCCACCGAGTTCCAGCGACAGCTTCTTTCCAGTACCCGCTGTGGCAATGCGAATGGCGCGGCCCACTTCGGTGGAACCCGTAAACGCAATCTTATCGATGCCTTCGTGCGCAACCAGCAGGGCACCTGTTTCACCGTCGCCCGTAACAATATTGACCACACCCGGCGGCAATCCTGCTTCTTGACAAAGCTCGGCGAACGCAAGTGCAGTCAACGGTGTGTATTCGGCGGGTTTGAGTACGACGGTGTTGCCCGCTGCCAGTGCCGGCGCGATTTTCCACGCCAGCATTAGCAGTGGGAAGTTCCACGGGACGATTTGTCCGCACACGCCGACGGAGGTGTGATCCGGGAACTCCGAATTGATTAAGTCGGCCCATCCTGCGTGATGGTAAAAGTGCCGTGCGACGAGCGGGATATCGATGTCGCGACTTTCGCGAATCGGTTTGCCGTTGTCCATCGATTCCAGCACCGAGAAAAAGCGTTCACGCTTTTGCAGCAGGCGGGCGATGGCGTAGAGGTAGCGAGCTCTTGCGTTGCCGCGCAGCTCAGACCAACTCTTGTACGCGCTCCGTGCAGCGGACACCGCTGCTTCAATTTCTGATTGGCCGCCTTGCGCTACGGAGGCTAGTTTGTCGCCCGTGGCGGGTGCCAGCACTTCGAACTGCAAACCATCGGCAGAATCAACAAATTCACCGTTGATGAAATGCTTGAACTGCCGCTGCTTGGCGTCAAGCCATGCGATAACCTGATCGTTCGCTTCAGGCGCAACGCCGTAGTCCATCGTCTTTAGAATTTCGGTTACTTTTGACATGGCGCTTATGCAATGGCGTGACGGTTAGCGGCGGAATATCGCCCCGTGACGTAGTGTTCAATTTGTCGCTCGATATCGCCGAGCATGGAGCTGGCACCGAAGCGGAAGAGGGACGGGTCGAGCCAGCGATTGCCAAGCTCTTCCTTGATCAGAGTGAGCCAGGCGAGCGCGTCCTTGGCGCTCTTCAAACCACCCGCCGGTTTGAATCCAACGGCAACGCCGGACACTTCTCCGTAGTCTCGCAACGCCCGCACCATCGTCAATCCGACTGGCAGCGTTGCGTTCACGTCTTCTTTGCCAGTTGAGGTTTTGATGAAGTCCGCGCCAGCCATCATCGCCACCCAACTGGCGCGATAGACATTGCGCAAACTCTTCAGATCTCCTGTTGCAAGAATCGCTTTCAAATGGGCCTCGCCACACGCCTCTCGCATAGCCGAAATTTCATCGTAAAGCGCTTGCCAGTCGCCGCTAAACACGGTGGCGCGACTAATGACAATGTCGATCTCGCTTGCGCCTTCTTCCACGGCGTAGCGAATCTCTGCAAGGCGTAGTTTGAGTGGCATCAAACCTGTGGGAAACCCCGTAGCGACCGACGCGACCGGAATACCGCTGCCTTGCAACGCGTTAACCGCGCTGCGTACCATCGTCGGATAAACGCAGACAGCGCCGACTTTCGGCATCGTTTCAAGGCCCAACGCTTCAACTAGATCCGCACGCAATGGCATCCGTGCTTTGGCACACAACCGAGCAACGCGGTCAGGCGTGTCGTCGCCAGAGAGTGTCGTTAAATCAATGCAGGTCAACGCTTTAACCAGCCACGCCGCCTGCCATTCCTTTTTGACTGAACGGCGCGTTGTGAGCGTCGCTGCCCGACGCTCGACTGCGCTCAGATTCACGCGTGCATTGGCGATGAGATCAAGATTCAGGGGCATACCCGCGTTGCGCACAGCATGGGTTGCCAGAAGCTCAGTTACGACCCCACTTACGACTTTGTCGTTTGTATTCATGATGTCCTCGTCGCCGTTTGTTCACAATCGTAACGGATTGGGCGTCCTCCGAACCTGCCAAGGTAATATAGGCGGCCTACAAATCTGCGCCGTCACTTTGATTCATCGAAGCCCGGACGCGCTAGCAAATTCTGGGTGCAAGCTCACGGCTCATAAGGAGGAAACGTTATGAAACTGATTAATCATGCGCTCAAGCATCTATTTGCTGCCGCAGCGCTGACGACGGCATTTGTCGTCCCAATGGCTTCAGTCCACGCGGCTGAAACGCTCAACGTCTATTCAATTTGGCCAGAAAACTGGGCACGACCCATGTTGCAGGAGTTCGAAAAGGCGAGCGGTATCAAGGTCAATTTTCTGCGCTTCTCCTCGGGCGAGGCGCTAGCTCGTTTGATTGCGGAGAAGGGCAACCCGCGCGTTGACGTGTTGTTCGGTGGCCCGGTCGAAACGTTTGGCGCTGGTGTCAAAGAAGGCATTTTTGAGGCGTACAAGCCGCCATCAGCTTCCGCACTCCCTGCGCGCTTCAAGCATGAAGGCGGCAGGTGGACGGCGATCGCAGATGATCCGCTGGTCTTTATGACCAACAAT
>JBBRGY010000162.1:0-6884 GCA_038223495.1 Burkholderiales bacterium
AAAGAAAGCCTTCGTTCGCTATCACGCGCCCTGGTACAGACATGGGTGTGCGCTTTGCCGGCCTGCCGCTGGGTCACGAATTCACATCGCTCGTATTGGCGTTGTTGCACGTTGGAGGCCACCCGTCAAAAGCTGCGGTCGATCTGATCGAACAAGTGAAAAATCTGCAAGGACCGTATCACTTTGAGACCTACTTCTCGCTGACATGCCAAAACTGCCCAGACGTCGTTCAGGCACTCAACTTGATGGCCGTGTTGAATCCGAATATCAGCCACGTCGCGATCGACGGTGCTCTCTTTCAGGAGGAAGTCACGAAGCGCCAGATCATGAACGTGCCGTCCGTCTTTCTGAACGGCGAACCGTTTGGCCAAGGCCGCATGGAACTCGCCGAAATCGTCGCCAAGCTTGACACCGGAAGCGCAGCGCGCGAAGCAGAAAAGCTGAATGCCAAAGCGCCTTTCGACGTACTCATCGTTGGCGGCGGCCCTGCGGGTGCAGCAGCGGCCGTGTACGCCGCGCGCAAAGGCATTGTCACCGGTATCGTCGCTGAGCGCTTTGGCGGTCAAGTGCTCGACACGATGGGAATTGAGAATTACATTTCCATCAAAGAAACCGACGGCCCACACTTCGCCGTCGCGCTGGAACAACACGTCAGAGCGTACGACGTCGACATGATGAATTTGCAGCGGGCTGCCGCTCTAGTGCCGGGCGAATTGATCGAGATAAAACTAAAAAGCGGCGCTTCGCTCAAATCGAAAACTGTCATTCTCGCCACGGGCGCACGATGGCGCGACATGAACGTGCCAGGCGAGAAAGAATATCGCACCAAAGGCGTCACGTACTGCCCGCATTGCGATGGACCCTTGTTTAAGGGTAAGCGCGTTGCCGTGATCGGCGGCGGCAACTCGGGCGTTGAGGCCGCCATTGATTTAGCGGGGCTCGTTGCTCATGTCACGCTGATAGAGTTCGCGACCGAACTTCGCGCCGACGCGGTACTGCAACGAAAGTTAAATAGCCTACCGAACGTCACCGTTGTCATGCATGCACAAACTACCGAGGTGACGGGCGACGGGCAAAAGGTTAATGGTCTGATCTACAAGGATCGTGCGACTGAGGAAGTGAAGAGCCTCAATCTCGAAGGCGTCTTCGTGCAAATTGGTTTGCTGCCGAACACGGACTGGCTCAAAGGTGTCGTGGATCTGTCGAAGCACGGCGAAATTGTCGTCGATGCGCATGGTCGCACTAACGTTCCTGGCGTATTTGCTGCGGGCGATGCCACCACCACGCCGTTCAAACAAATCGTGATCGCAGCAGGTGAAGGATCGAAGGCAGCACTGTCCGCGTTTGATCACATCATTCGGAGTTAGCGCGGCCAGCCGTTGCAAATCAAAGCGACCCAGACGAAGAAACTCTTCTCTGGGTCATTTCGGCAGGGCAATCCAATGATCAGCAACCGACATCACCGCCACCCGATGATTGAACACAGCCTCTAGCGCACGGTGCGTTGCAGCATTTCCGCAAAGGCCTTCATAGGTCACACGACCGTCCGCCATGATGACCAAATCGTCGGCATTCAACGCCATTGAAATTTCGTGCAACACGCTGACCACCGTCTTGCCTTGAGCCGCGAGCGCACGTACGATGCCGAGCCAGTCGGCTTGATGCGGAGGATCAAGATTGGCGAGCGGCTCATCCATCAAAAGCACATGCGCATCCGACGCTAACGCGCGTGCCAGCAATACGCGCTGGCGTTCACCGCCTGAAAGCGCGCCCAACGAACGGGTTCGATACTCCCACGCTTGCGTCGCGCGTAGGGCATGCTCCACCGCGGCATGATCCGCCGCGCTCGGTGGGGATAACCAGCCCTGATAGGGAATACGGCCCAGCATTGCAATATCGTACGCACCCAGGTCGTCGGCAGCGGTTTCGTTTTGCCCTAACCAGACCAGCGTTTGCGCGCACTCGCGACGCGACCATTCGGGGAGTAGTTTGCCCAACAGATGGACGTTGCCTGTGCAAGGAAGAAGTCCAGCTAATACCTTGAGCAACGTTGATTTACCCGCTCCGTTCGGCCCGACAATACTTGTCCAGCGTCCTTTGCGAAAACCCGCCGTCACGCCGTGCAATATCGCGGTCTGACCGATGCTGGCGCTGACTTCGGAAGCAGAAATGGCGAGGCCTTGCATCAGACCACTCGACCGGAAACGGTGTTGCCACCGCGATGCATTAACCACAGCAAGTAGCCGCCGCCAATCACTGCCGTCAAAACTCCAACCGGCAGCTCCTGCGGGGCAATCAACCATCGCGCCAATAAGTCCGCGCTGGACAACAACACACCACCCGTCATGCTCGCAAGCATTATCAAATTTCCATAAGTCACGCGCACGACAGAGCGCACCAGGTGCGGCGCAGCCAGCCCTACAAAAGCGATCAGTCCGGTTTGCGCGACCGCTGCCCCTGTGGCGAGCGCCAGAATGCCAATCAACGCCAGTCGTAAGGGCACCAACCGCAAACCCAAACTCGCCGCCGTTGCTTCGCCCAAACTCAATCCGTCCAATGCACGGCTAAGCGACCACGCGGCAGCTGCACACAGCGGCAGTACAGCGAGCATCATCATGCACGCGGACCAACCTACGAAACCAGTCGATCCCAATAAAAACGCCTGCATCGTCTGCAACGATTCGGGCGAGAACACAAGTACTAAAGATGTCGCCGCGCCAAGCACTACGCCCACAACAACGCCCGCAAGTAACAACCGCAATGTGTGCTGAACACCGCGCGCCAAGGCGAGCGTAAGCAGCACACCCAGTATCGCGCCGCAGAATGCTGCGCCGGTCAACCCCAAACGCACCCACCAACTCGGCGACACAATGGAGATCGCAGCTGCGGACACTGAGCCAGCACTGACAATACCTGCGGCGCTGCCCATGATAGCCAGCGTCAAGGCCACCGCGAGCGCAGCACCCGTGGCGCTGCCAAGCAAATAAGGGTCAGCCAGCGGATTTCTAAACAGACCTTGCGCTAACGCGCCAGCCAGCCCCAACAATGCACCCGCGGCCCAAGCGCCCATCGTGCGCGGCAGGCGGATGTTCCATACAATTTGCTCGGCCATTGCGCGCTCGGGCGAGCCCTTAGCCGCATTAAGTAAATCGTTCAGCAGATTCTCGAACCCCGTACTTCCAATGCACACGCCGAGCGCCATCAGAACGATACTCAAAACGAGCAATGACAACGCCAGCACCGACGCTCGTCTTGACGCAAGAGACATCTCCATCAAGATTTCTTCGTTCCGTTGACGTTGCCTTTGTCGACGAGGCACTTCGCCATGATGTTGGCTGCTTCAGCCATACGTGGGCCAGGTCGCGCCATGATGTCCGATTGTTCCAGCGCGAACACGCACAGTCCGTTGTCACGAATCGCACGAATATTGCTCCAGCCCGGACGCTCCTTCATGCCCTCGAAGCCTCTTGCGCCAACCATGATCACGTCCGGGTTCGCACGCACGACGAATTCAGGATTTATTTTCGGAAATGGTCCGAGTGACGCAGGCAGAATATTTGTTACGCCCAAGCGGGTTAGAGTCTCACCGATAAACGACGATGGCCCGGCACCGAACGGCTCGCGGCTGACTTCAAAATAGACACGTTTGCCGCGAACGTTATCGGGCACCGAACGCACTGCTGCTTGCATACTAGCGTCAATGGCGAGCCATACTTTTTCCGCATCGGACACGTCCAGCAACTTGCCCAAGTTCATGATCGCCCGTTGCACATCTTTGTGTGTTTTTGGCTCACATACAAAGACCTTTATCCCCAACGACTCCAGGCGATCTGCTGCTCGGGTCGAAGACGCAATCAATACAACGTCAGGCCGCAACGCAACGATGGATTCGATATTGGGATCGAGCCCTCCCCCGACTTGTGGCAACCGCTTTACGCTTTCCGGCCAATTGGAATTGCGGTCAACGCCCACCAGACGCTGACATTGACCGAGCGCGCAAACCGTCTCGGTCAACGATGGAAGAATGCTAACGATACGTTGCGGTGACACCGCAAAAGTAACCGTCACACCCCGATCATCGACCACTTCCAACGCGTGACTTGAAAGCGTCAGCAATACTGCTGCTGACGCCAAAAACCGGCTGAGTGTGCTTCGAATCATCGTTGGCTATCCTCCCATGGAAGTGGCGGGTTGGCCGCCATGCGTGTTACCCAATATGACAAATTCGGCCACTCGCGCAGCGGCATCCATCACTTCGGCTGGTATCGCAATGACACAAACACACCTCTACCCGGCTGGTTGTAGCCTAGGATGGTTTGATAGTCCTTGTTGGTCAAATTCACCCCCTTCGCTTGCAGCGTCAGCGCGGGCGTGACCTTGTAATCGACATACGCATCAATCGTGGTGTATCCGGCGATCTGTGCTTTGTTCGCGGTATCGTCAAAGCGGGAGCCCGCATTAAACACTGAACTCCCGACGCTCCACGCACCGAAGGCATAGTCAACACTGGCGCTAATTTGCTCACGGTTACGACGCGGCAATATCGTCCCGGTCAATTCGTTGCGTGGATCAAGCTTGTCGTACGAAGCACGCAATGTGAAATTTACGATTCGTCCGTCGTATCCCAGAGTCCAGCCATCAATCTTGGCGCGCGGCACGTTGGTCGGCGCAGTCGTGCTGGTAATGAAGCCGCGAATTTTGTTCTCGAAATGCACCAGTTTCACGCTGTGTCCGGCTTGGCTATAGCTGACGCCGATGTCGAGGTTACGACCGTGCTCTGGCTGCAACAAAGGATTGCTGTAATTGGGATAGTAGAGCTGGTTGAACGACGGCGCGACAAAGCTCGTGCCATAGCTCGCATGAACGCGAAGTGCAGGTGTGATCTTGAAGCCGTAGCCCACAAACCCGGTGGTGTTGCCACCAAACTGTGAATTGCTATCGTGTCGAAGATTGCCTTGCCAGCTATGCGGACCGTACGTGCCGTTGACTCCACCGAAGTATGATGAAACGCGTCGACTGCTAACGGTGTACGGCGTTGAGCTATCCACCGATTGACTAAGGCTCTCAGCGCCCACGAGCGCCGCACCGATGGGCGTGTCAATGGTGTTCTGCCATGTCCACTGGTCCTGCTTCGTCGTGAAATCACTTGGCAGGTAGCTAGACTCAATCGCGTGCGAGGTATCGCTGCTCTGCCCAAATCGTAACAACGTACGCCAGCCCGAGAGCACTTTGCCGTCCAGACTGACGTTTGCCGTTTGCGTTTGTACGCGAGTGCGCGAGTCTAGATTGGGGCCGTCATCCAAACGAGTGATGCCATCCGAATACAAAGCCCCACCCGCAATGCGCCAGTCCGCGCTGATTTTGTAATTGATGTTTGCGTTGACCGCATTCTGATTGAAGCCGTCGCGATCCGGGTTGTAGCTACCGAACGGTTCTGCAGAATTTGTCGCAGACAGACCTTTGTCGCGACTGGTGACGGCGTCAAAGCTGTAACCCAACGCGCCCACGCCGCCGCTCAAGCCCGCTGTGAGCTGGCTGTAAGCATTGCTGCCCACCGTAACCTTCGCGCGCGGGTTGAAACCCTTGCCGCCTTGTCGCGTGAAAATTTGCACCACACCACCGGCGGCATCGCTACCGTAGAGTGAGGAGCCCGGACCTTTGAGCACTTCGATGCGCTCAATAGTCTCCAGCGGTATGTTCTCCCACGCTGGCGTACCAAGCGTTGCCGAGCCGTAACGGACACCATCAATGAGCAGAATCGTGTGTCGCGCCTCGGTGCCACGAATGTAGACAAAGGTCGCCTTGCCGCTGCCGCCGTTCGCGGAAAACTGCACACCCGCAAAGCGCGCCAAAAGCTCAGTCAAGGTGCGGCCCTCCGACTTTTGAATCTCCTCGCGATCAATCACGACGACTTCACTGACCAGATCATCAATGCGCGTGGCGATGCGCGACGCGGTAACGACAACTTGCTGCAATTGTTTAGCGGTGGAGGGGTCCGTCGTTTGCGCGAACGTTAGAGTGGGTTGTAAGGACACGCAGGCTGCCGCAACGGCCAATGCGCAAGCATGGACAGGGTGAAAATGAATGGGACGAGCGCACGCAATCGCTCTCAGGCGAGCAGATAAAACGCTGGCTGACATAGTAGATAAGTTTCTATAGAAAACTTGCCCTACACCAGCTTCCCCTCTGGTCTGAGCAAATAAGATCGTCGCGCGTTTAAGCGCGCGACAGATCGCCTTGTTGGCCGGTATCCGGGCTGATGGAAAGAAAATTTCTTGTCCACTTACCGTTGCGGGGGCAGCGCTGGTTAGAACCGTTCTCACCGAGTATTAACTCGACATGAACTAACTTCCTCCAGCTTCCCGTTGAACTGCCACGTGTGACCACGTTGCAAGCACCAACTTGCCGATTCTAGGCCAATTATCGCGACATGTGCGTGACCTGCTCATGTCTATCGCTAGCCACACCGCCGCTTCTACCAATCGTTCCAACGCTCATTCGCGAACGATGCAGAAAATTAGCGGTGCTAGCCGAGTTGCTACTCGTCCACCAGAACGCGCAGCGCGATACGCTCTCCTGGATCATCAGGATTCGGCATGATCGTGAAGCCCATCGATTCGCAGAATTTAAGCATCCGTGGATTTTCGCGAAGCACGACACCTTCGATTTCACGATAGCCGCGTTGACGCGCCGCCTCAATGATTCGCTGCATCAGCGCGCGAGCCAACCCAGTGCCCTGCATCACCTCTTCCACCACAATCGCAAACTCACAACGATCAGGGATCGTGGTCGGAGTAATGCGAGCGACACCGACGATCTTATCTTCACCGGGCTCGCCGACAATGCCCACCAGCGCCAGCTCGCGTCCGTAGTCAATCTGCGTG
>JBBRGY010000163.1:0-6872 GCA_038223495.1 Burkholderiales bacterium
AGCACCCAAAGCAGTTCGCGATACGCCCACAATTCGCGCACATTGAGCATCCTCCAGCTGCGTGGAGGCTCAATCACCAATTCAACTGGGGGCGGCGGCGATGCCGGTGAAATTTGGGTCATTACAAGACTGCCGCAGCGCGCGCGGGAAAAACGCTCATCACAGCGGTCACTTCAACCAACTAAACAATTCAGCGTTTTCGCTTACCCAGGTGCTCAAGGTTTTCACGCCGTCACGCACATTGATCTGCGGACGCCAGCCAAGCATCTCCTCGGCCTTTGACAGGTCACACACAAAGACGGGCTGATCGCCCGGTCGCCACGTGTCCCATTTCAACGGAATTTTGATCTTGAGTTGATCTTCGAGGTAGGCGAGGAGCTCGATGAGCGACATGGTGTTGGTCGGGCCGCCGCCAATGTTGAACGCCTGGCCGGACGCTTTGTCCTGATTCATGAGCACGGCCTCATAGGCGCGAGCCAGATCGTCTACGTGCAATACGTCGCGTATTTGCTTGCCATCTCCGTAAATCGTGATGGTTTTGCCGAGCACGGCTGCGATAGTGAACCAGGCTACCCAGCCCTGATCCTCTATCCCGAATTGGCGCGTGCCGTAAATACAGCTTTGGCGCAGCGCGACGGTACGCAACCCAAAGATCCGGCTGTAGTCGATGGTGTATTGATCGGCGACGCCCTTAGAGCAGCCATACGGCGAGTGAAAATCAAGCGGCTGATGTTCAGGAACCCCCTTGGTCAGGTGCTCGTATTCATAACGACCGTTGCGCTCCACCACCGGTACGTCGTGCATCTTGCCGTAGACTTTATTGGTCGAGGCGCAAATAAAGAACGATTCAGGGCTGGACTTACGAACCGCTTCGAGCACATTAAACGTACCGAGCGCGTTAATCTCAAAATCCTCGCGCGGGTTGGTCACCGACGTGGTTACCGCTACCTGAGCGGCGAGGTGCAAAACGGCATCGGGGCGAGTGCCACCGATCAGGCGCTCCATCGCGTCGGCGTCGCGGATGTCGGCACGTTCGAATCGAACTTTTGCGTTTGACTGAAGCCACCGAAGATTGTCCTCAGTGCCCCGACGCGAGAGATTGTCGACAATCACCACGTCCCAGCCACGTGATGCGAAATGTCGGGCGCTATTGACGCCAATAAAACCCGCGCCACCCGTGATCAAAATCGAACTCATACCATCTTAAAAATTATTGGGAACCCTTGCTATTTTGCCGTGTTTCCCGTGGCACGTCATCGAAGTGCGTAATTTCAGCCGCAGCAGGTGTCACGAGTCCCGGGGGACCGCCGCGATAGCACCATCCACCCGTTGCAAAAACATTGGCCAGGCGAAGTGTTGGACGCCGTCTGGCACTGCCTTTGGCTGCGTCAAAGCTTGCAACACCGCGCGCTTGATCGACTCGCGGTCATCAGGATCCGCAAGCAAACCGAGTACGCCGTTTCGAAGCGCCTCGCGGCTGCCGTCAAGCTGACTGCCGACACACGGGATTCCACAGGCCAGCGCTTCAAGAAAAACAAAGCCAAACCCCTCGCCGCGACCCGGCATTGCGAACACATCGGCCAGGCGAAAGTAGTCGGCCTTTCGGTCTTCGCTCACAAACCCGGCAAAGATCACATGCTGTTGCAAATTTAATGCCGAGACCTTTTGCTGCAAACGCGGCAAGTCGTCGCCGGAGCCGGCAACGACGTATCTGAAGTCAGGCACCTCAGCAATCAGTTGGGGCATCGCCTCAATTAATTCGTCGATGCCCTTGTAGCGCTCTGAACTCGACAGTCGACACAGCGTCAGCATGACCTTCTTGTCGTGCAGACCGAAGCGATCCTGCAAGTCCATGGCCTTCGGCCCCGGCGCATAACGGTCCAGGTGAATCGCATTGGGGAGAATGCTGAACCTTGCCGGCGCAAGCTTTGCCCATTCATTCATCCGATCACGCGTAATCTCGCTGATCGACCAGACCGCATTCACGCGCCGTAAAGCGCGTTGCGCCAACCATCCAGCAGGCTTCCACACGTCG
Source organism: Burkholderiales bacterium (assembly GCA_038223495.1). Lineage (GTDB taxonomy): Bacteria > Pseudomonadota > Gammaproteobacteria > Burkholderiales > Casimicrobiaceae > Casimicrobium. The sequence continues at coordinate 2,036 of JBBRGY010000163.1, forward strand.
ATCCCGTAGACGAGCAGGCTGAGCGGCGCACGCTTCAACCTCGCGATGAGCGCAGCCAGCGCCAGCAGATTGATGTGGCCGCAAATCACGAGACCGAAGGAACCGACGGACGCAGATTTGAGCGCCTCACGTAAATAGCTCCATTTGCCCGCCGCTGCGGTGGCGATGAAGGTTACTTTCTCGGGAATAGTGCCTGGCGTGAATGGCATATTGCGCACCAGAATCACGACTTCTGTGACGTAAGGCAATTGCGCGACGGCTTCGGCGAGGTCACGGTTGTAGAGCGCAATGCCCCCGTGCCCGCCAAACGCGTCGGTCGTCAGCAGTAACACTCTCATCTGGAGGTCACGGTATTAAGAAATTTGTGGCCCGCTAACGCGCCGGGGGTGAGATCCAGCGCCACTTAGTGAGCCACCCGATTTGCCGCCGAATAGTGCTGCCCGCAAAACTGGGCCCAGCCGCGCAACCCGCGTGCCGACGATGGGGCCGTAACGCCACCCATCATCCACTGCCGAACGGGGACGGTGAACCCTGTTTTTGGGCGGTTCAGCAACGACTCTGGCAGCGTAGGCGCGGTCGCTCTGGCCACTTCAGCCTTGGAAATATCGGGATGCCGGGCAAAAATCGGCGCAACACGTTCGAGCAGTGCAACATCGACGAATGGCACGCGAATTTCAAGCGAATGCGCCATCCCCGCCCAATCTGCATCGCGAAGGAGCTGATTGCGCATGTACCACTCCATCTCGAGCGCCGAGACAGCCAGGCGAGTAACGGGAATATCCGCCACGGTAGCGTTTAAGCACGACATCGTTTGCAGCGCTGCCAGCCCTTCGGCGGCGGCGGCTTTGCCCATGATGGCGGGCAGCTCCCAAGGCATGTAGAGCGCACGCCGCAGCAGGTAAGCACCGGCCAGTGTGCCGCCATATTCGGCAAGCCCGGCGTATTTTGGCGACGAAAAACGCCTGACGATGGGCGCGGAGAGATGTCGCACAGCTCGGCCAAACCAGGCTGGACGCCTGGCGAATCGAAACGTGTTTACCATTTTGGGCACGTCAGCAAAGCTCGGGTAGGAGGCAAATATCTCGTCCCCACCCAGCCCCGAAAGCGCCACCTTTAGCCCTGCAGCGCGCGCGGCTCGTGACACGAACCACGTATTTACGCCATCAATTGACGGCTGATCCATCGCACGCAGCAAGGCGTCGCGATCGTCTTCAAAGTCGCGCTGCTCCACCCAATGCGTTGCCTGCTGGCTATGGCACAGTGCAGCGACCTGCTCTGCGCTGGGCACCTCGTCTCCGTCGCGGCCCGCATATTCGCGAAACCCCAGGGTGACGGTGCGAAGGCCGTGGCGCTGATCCGCCTGGCTAGCGGTGGTGAGCGCAATCATCGACGAATCGAGACCGGCAGACAGAAACACGCCGACCGGCACATCGGCAATGTGATGGGCGCGCACTGAATCGCGAATGGCGTCGGCAACTTGCCGCACCGCGCTTTCACGATCGCAGGTGGCCGGTTTCACGCACGCGTCGCGCAGAATGCCTGAGACCGTCTTAAATGGCTGCGGCGCGGAGATACGCCCCGGTTCAATGGTCATAAAGTGACCGGCCGGCAGCGCCTTGATGCCCTTGAACAATGTCCATGGCTCGGGCACCGACCCCCACAGCAGGAACCCCGCCATGCCAGCCGAGTCGGGACGCGCGTCAATGTCGGCCGTGAGCAAGGCGGTGACTTGCGAAGCGAAGTAAACAGTGCCGCGCTGCTCAGCATAGTAGAGCGGCTTGATGCCGAAGGTGTCGCGCGCCAGGAAAAGCTTCCTCGATGATGCGTCCCAAAGTGAGAAAGCGAACATACCCCGCAAATGCGACAGCATTTTTTCACCGTCGCGGGCGTACAGGTGTAGCAACACTTCCGTGTCCGAATCCGACCGGAAAACGCAGCCGGTCGCTTCCAGCTCGCGACGCAGTTCACGGTAGTTGTAAATCTCGCCGTTGAAGACGATCACTAACCGACCATCGGCGCTGAACATCGGCTGCGCACCGCGCTCCGACAGGTCGATGATCGACAGCCGACGATGCAACAGACCTACGCGTTGATCGTCGCTGTACCACTCACCGGCGCCATCCGGGCCGCGGCTGGTCATGCGCTCCCGCATCACGCGCAAAGCGGGCGGATCGACGGGCGGGGCCGACGGATGGTGCGAATAGGCCCCGACGATGCCGCACATTAGCCGGCAGAAAGCAGATGATCGAAATAGTCGATGGTTCGCTGCAAGCCGGCACGCAATTCGACTTTAGGTGTCCAGCCCAGCTTGCTGCCCGCCAGGGAAATGTCCGGTTTGCGCTGCATCGGATCATCTGCGGGAAGGGGTCGAAACACTAGCTGCGATTTGGCGGCGGTCAGCTCAATGACCAGTTCGGCAAGCTGGCGAATGGTGAACTCGCCAGGGTTGCCCAAATTAACCGGCCCAGGGTAGCCGGGCTCGGTAGCCATCAAGCGCACAAAGCCTTCAATCAGGTCATCGACATAACAAAATGATCGGGTCTGCTGACCTTCGCCATAAATCGTGATGTCCTCGCCCTTCAGGGCCTGAACGATGAAATTGCTGACCACGCGCCCGTCGTTTGGATGCATGCGCGGTCCGTACGTATTAAAAATGCGGGCGACCTTGATGTCGAGTTGATGTTGACGGTGGTAGTCGAAAAAAAGCGTCTCGGCGCAGCGTTTTCCTTCGTCATAGCAAGACCTGATGCCGATCGGGTTGACGTTGCCCCAATAGCCCTCCACCTGCGGGTGAACGACCGGATCACCGTAAACCTCGCTCGTTGACGCCTGAAAAATGCGGCACTTGAGCCGTTTTGCGAGCCCAAGCATGTTGATCGCGCCATGCACCGACGTTTTGGTGGTCTGCACCGGATCGTGTTGATAGTGCACTGGCGACGCTGGGCAAGCGAGGTTATAGATTTCGTCGACCTCAATGAACAGTGGAAACGTCACATCGTGGCGGATAAATTCAAATCGCGGATTGCCAAGCAAGTGCGAAATATTGCGCTTGGAGCCGGTAAACAGGTTGTCCAGGCAAACCACCTCGTTGCCATCCGCAAGCAGGCGATCACACAGGTGCGATCCCAAAAAACCGGCGCCGCCAGTGACCAAAACTCGCTTGCTGCCTTCGTAATTTCTCATGCTCTGCTGATTCTAGATTTATGGTTAGACGCGATTCCACGGCACGCCATGAAACACTCGTTGAAGCCGCCGGGACGCAACTTACGAAACAAAAGTGCGAATACTATTGTTGATGGTATTCGCGATACCAGTCTACCCACTGCGGAATGCCAACCTCGATGGGTGTGGACGGCGTAAAGCCGACGGCTGCACGAAGCAAGGACACATCCGCTCGCGTGACTTCGATGTCGCCCGGTTGCATGGGCAAAAAGTCCTTAACCGCTTCGCGTCCTAGCGCTTTTTCCAGTGTCTCAATGAAATGCAGCAGCTCTACGGGCCGCTCGTTGCCGACGTTGTACACACGGAAGGGTGCGTTGCTCGCGGCAGGCGTAGGATGCTGAAAATCGAAGCTGGCGTCAGGTGTGGGAACCGCATCCAGTAAGGCTACCGTCGCATCCGCGATGTCGTCAACGAATGTGAAGTCCCGCTGCATGCGACCGTGGTTGAACACCTTGATCGGCCGCCCCTCCAGAATCGCGGACGTAAACAGCCACGGCGACATGTCTGGCCGTCCCCAGGGTCCGTAAACCGTGAAATAGCGCAGACCCGTCGTTGGCAAACCGAATAAGTGCGAGTAGGAGTGCGCCAGGAGCTCATTGGCTCGCTTGGTTGCCGCATATAGGCTAACCGGATGATCTACCGCGTCGCCCTCAGAAAACGGCACCTTGCGGTTCGCGCCGTAGACACTGGATGAACTTGCGTACACGAAGTGCTCGATATCGTTACGACGCGCGGTCTCAAGCAGGTTGGTGAAGCCAACAATGTTGGACTGAATGTACGCGTGCGGATTTTGAAGCGAATACCGTACTCCGGGCTGCGCGGCTAAATGCACTACGCGGTCAAATCTCTCGTCCGTGAATAGCCGCACGACACTAGCCAAATCCGTGCAGTCCAGATCGGCGAACCGGAAGTTCTGTTGCCCTTTGAGCAGGTTAAGCCGTGCATTTTTTAATGCAGGGTCGTAGTAATCGTTGAGATTGTCGATGCCTATGACTTCGTGATGTCTCGCCAACAACCGTTGAGCCACATTCAAGCCGATAAATCCGGCTACCCCGGTGACTAATATTTTCATTTTTAAACTCTTCGTATTCTCGAAGTTTATCAAGGGCCAACCGGCCGTGAGCTCAACCCAGCGAGGTGGCAGTGCTCGCGGGGAAATGAGCGGTAAAGCATGGTTCGATCATTGCACTTTAGCTGTGTTCGCGACATAGCTTGCAATCGGAGATTTCTATCGGCGACGTGTACAAATTTTAGGGGCCGAATCATCACGGTTGATTGAATGCCGCGCTGCGCAATAGGAGCGCAACCACGCGAACGGAAGGAGTCGCCCCAGCAGGCGCTGCTGTTCCGCTGAAAGTGCTCCACGGTGAATCTGCAGCAGCAGCATCGAGAACAGACAGCCGACGTAGGCAACACCCGCAAGCAGACCGGGTATCAGTCGAAACTCTCGAGAAAATCGAGTGTCCGCGTCGAGCGACGCAAGCCATAAGTCAAACGGTAACCACGCCAGGAGTCCGAATCCGCAACAAACCCCGAGCAAAGGCCAAAAATTCCATAGCCGTTTCAATGTACCCAGAAGCGGCTGTCCGTAGGCTTTGTGCGTATCGGCCAAAAG
>JBBRGY010000164.1:0-6852 GCA_038223495.1 Burkholderiales bacterium
CTTGCAATGCCGCACGAATTCCGGCGGGGATAGCCACACTCTTTCCTGCCGCTCGATCAACAAATACATGCACGAAGAACCCCGTCGCACGCGGCTCTTCATCACCTTCGCCAAACAGACCGACTTCGTAGCGAACCGAGCTGTTTCCAAGCTTGGAGACGCATAGCCCCGCATACACCGGCTCCGGGAAGGAGAAACTTTTCTTGTAAGTACAGCCCGAATCCACAGCGAAGCCAACCATAGGTGCGTTGTGAATATCGAGGTCACCAAAGCGGATCAGGTATTCGTTGATGACGGTGTCGAACCAGCTGTAGTAGACGACGTTGTTAACGTGCCCGTAGATGTCGTTGTCCATCCAGCGGGTGGGGATGGTGAGGAAGTGTTTATAGCGAGCGCGAGGCATTTGCGGATTGTAGGAGCGGCGAAAGTTGCAAAGGTTTTGGTGCCTCCCCCGCCTCGCTGCGGGAGGTGGGGAGGGAGTAAAGCGTTGACAGCCGCAATCACCTTGGCGCTCAGTGTCGCCGTCGTACCCCACCCCAACCCTCCCCTACAAGAGGGGAGGGAGTCGGAAGTGTCGCGGCTTTCGCCGTTGCTATATTAGGCGTTCATCGAGAAGCTCAATCCAGTGCTTCACCACCAACGCTGTCCCGCTTTGCAAATGCGTCATGCAACCAATATTGGCAGTAGCAATTTGCGTGGGTGCGCCAGCGGTTAGAGACTTGAGCTTGCGGCTCTTGAGTTCATTGCTGATGGTGGGTTGCAGCACTGAGTACGTGCCTGCTGAACCGCAGCACAGGTGGCTATCAGCGACGGGTGCCAGCGCGAAGCCCATATCCTTGAGCAAGCCTTCAACGCCGCCCTTCAACTTCATGCCGTGTTGCAATGTGCAAGGTGGGTGATAGGCTATTTTCTCTGTGGCGGGTTTGACTTTGCGTTGCAGCTTTGTCCACTCAGCGGCGATGACCTCTGAGATGTCTCTTGATAGCGCTGCGACGCGCTCAGCTTTGGCTGCGTATGCCACGTCGTGCTTCATGAAATGACCGTAGTCCTTAAGCATCACCGAGCAGCCCGACGCGGTGCCGACTACGGCTTCTGCGCCCGCTTCGATAAGGGGCCACCAAGCGTCGATGTTGGCGCGCACTTTGGTGACGGCCTCGTCATGCGCATTCAAGTGATGCGACAGCGCGCCGCAACAGCCGCCTGCGCTCACGCGTTTGAGCGTGATGCCAGCCGCATCGAGCACTCGGGCGGTGGCGCTGTCAATTGAGGGCGCGAGTGCGTCCTGCACGCAGTTATCTAGCAGCAACATGCTGCGCGCGTGTTGTGTGGTGGGCCATGCTCCGGGTGCTCGACGCGGCTGAATTTTCGCCTTCAGGGCGGCGGGCAGCAGCGGGCGCGCAGCGCGGCCAAGCGCTATCGCGGCGGCGAAAGATTTTTTGCTGAGCAGACCTTTGCGCAGGACGGTTCGTTGCAGCGATTGACCGAACGTGCGACCTACTTTTTTCTCAACAACGGCGCGACCGATGTCGACCAGTCGACCATATTCCACACCGCTTGGGCAAGTGCTTTCGCAGTTGCGGCAGGTGAGGCAGCGATCCAGATGCTGCTGCGTTTTGATGGTCGGCTCAACACCTTCGAGTACTTGCTTGATGAGATAGATGCGTCCGCGCGGGCCGTCCAGCTCGTCTCCCAACACCTGATACGTCGGGCAGGTCGCCGTGCAAAAGCCGCAGTGCACGCAGGAGCGCAAGATTGCGTCAGCCTCAATGCCTTCGGGCGTGTCTTTGATGAAGTCGGCTAGATTGGTTTGCATGGCGGTTTTGTATTTGCAGGTACGGCGCGAACCGCGAATAACATTGGAATACGGATTTCGCCGTTCCTACAATAGAGATGGAAATACGTTGTAAGGATCGAAGCTGGCTTTAATTTTTGCGCTGACTTCGGCGAGTGCGGGCTGCAGTGGTTCGATGCGGTCCGTTTGCGATGTGGCGCCACGAAATACAGTGGCATGACCGCCTTCGGCGCGTGCCCATTCGCGAATGGCGGGTAGCGCAATAGATTGCGTCCGCAGCCAGCGCTGTGCGCCGCCCCAATCGATGGCTTGCATCTGGGCATTGTTGGCCAGATCACCCCACGGCGCGGTCGACCTGCAGCTCACACGAATCAATGGGCCGTCGCCGGCAAAGAACGCATGCGCCTGCTCCCGCCAGGCGCACCACCAGTCGACATCGTCTGCAAGCGCTTCGCCACCGAGTTTGGCGACGGCTGAATTCACGGCGGGTTCTGCACCGGCAAGGCGCACGTAGAGTTTGCCGTTCACCCAGGTCGTCGCGGTTACCGGATTCGCCTCGGCGTACCAGCGGTTCATTGCGACGATGGCGGCTTGTGCATCGATCTCGAACACACGCGTTTGCTGCGCTTTGGGCAACGGAAGGCATTTGAATGAGGCCTCGGTGATCACGCCCAAAGTGCCGAGCGATCCTGTGATCAGTCGTGACACATCGAAGCCCGCTACGTTCTTCATCACCTTGCCGCCAAAACTCAAATGGTCGCCTTTGCCGTCGAGCACTTTGCAGCCGAGCACGAAATCTCGCACTGCGCCCGAATATGGGCGACGCGGGCCGGACAAGCTGCTTGCAACCACGCCGCCGATAGTTGCGTGTTCGCCGAAATGGGGGGGCTCGAAAGCGAGCATCTGGTTGGCTGCGGCCATCGTTTTCTCAACCTCAACAATGGCGGTGCCGCAGCGAACAACAATCACCAACTCTTTCGGATCGTATTCGACAATGCCCGCGTGCGCTTTAGTGTCGAGCACTTCGCCTCGCGCTTCAGGCGCAAGGAAGGACTTGCTGCCACTTCCGCGAATGGTGAGCTTTTCTCCTTTCGCGGCTGCGGCTTTGATTTGGTTTTGCCAGGATTCGATCATAGTTAACTTACGGGGTTTGGCTCCCGCGCACGCAGTGCGGGAGCGGGTGTGACGCTATTTCACTGCGTAAATATGTTCAGGCTCTTCGTGGTCAACGACTTCCACTTCTGCTTTCGAATCAGCGATCCATTGCTGCATGGACGGATGCGCAAGCATCACTTTGACGTACTCCGCGGCTACGGGCGAGCATTTCACGTTGTAGGTATTAAAGCGGAAAACAACTGGAGCAAAGTAGGCATCGGCCACGCTGAATTGGCCGTAAAGAAATGCACCGCCCGAGCCAAATTTTGTGCGCGCCTCAGTCCACAGCGCAGTAATACGGTCAATATCTTTCTGCACATCTTCACGCGGCACAGCAATCGGATAACTGCGGCGGACATTCATCGGCATCCAGTTGCGCACCGCCAGAAAACCGGAATGCATTTCTGCGCATGCACAACGCGCATGCGCTCGCGCTGCTGCTTCGGTAGGCCACATACCCGTGTGCCGCTCAGCCAGATATTCGCTAATCGCCAGCGAGTCCCACACCTTGATGTCAGTGTCAACAAGTACCGGTACTTTGCCATTGGGTGAGCGCTTCCTCGACTGAATCTCGGCGGCGAATTCTGGTGTGTCGAAAACGTGTCGCTCCTCGGTGAACGGCACGCCGAATGCATGCAGCAACAGCCACGGACGTAGCGACCAGGAGGAGTAGTTTTTGTTACCAAGTATTAGGGTGTAGGACATAGCTTTGTTGTCGGGTGGATCGGGGCCACTACTCTAGATCGATGGGGCAGGCTGTGTTTGCAAACTTTGCTGGGTAGGCTGCGTGATGTGTTGAGTGAGTAGGGTGGGCACTCCGTGCCCACGCGCTACGTTGCGCAACGGATCGGTGGGCAGAGGCCGCCCACCCTACGGCAGCGGCTACTGCATCGGAATCGTCTTGCCCGGATTCATGATGTTGTGCGGGTCGAGTGCTTGCTTGATTGTGCGCATGACGTCAACACCTTCACCGTGCTCAGCTTTCAGCGCATCCAGTTTGTGAATACCGATGCCGTGTTCGCCGGTGCAGGTGCCGCCCATTTCAATCGCGATTAACGCGATTCGCGAAGCAGCATCATCCGCTCGCTGATGCTCCTCCACGTTGTTCGGATCGAAGGTAATTTGCACGTGAAAATTTCCATCACCGACGTGGCCTACGATCATGCAGATCAGGCCGCTGGCATCCGCGATGCGTTTGGCCTCGGTAATGCAATCCGCCAGTCGCGATATTGGCACGCAGGTGTCAGTGGCGAAGCATTGTTTGCCCGGCACAAAGCTCATGCCCGCCCAATACACATCGTGGCGGGCCTTCCACAATTTACTGCGATCTTCCGGTTTGTCAGCGAAGCGGTAATCACTGCCGCCATTGTCGGCGGTGATCGACTTCATCTGCTCGATTTGCTCGCTCACGTAGGCGTCGGTACCGTGGAACTCCATAAAGAGCGTTGGCACAGGCGCCAGGCCTTCCAGCTTGCTGTACTTGATGCACGCTTGCATTTGCATATCGTCCAGTAGCTCGATGCGCGCCATCGGGATACCCATTTGCATCGCGGTGATCACGGTGTTCACCGCGCCGTGCAGATCGGCAAATTGACAGACGGCTGCGCTGATGCGTTCGGGCACACCGTATAGTTTTAACTGGATTTCGGTGATGATGCCGAGCGTGCCTTCGCTGCCAATGTAGAGCCGCGTGAGGTCGTAACCTGCGCTTGACTTGCGGGCGCGAGTGCCAGTTTTGATGATGCGGCCATCGGGCGTGATGACCGTCAGGCCCAACACGTTGTCGCGCATGGTGCCGTAGCGAACCGCGTTGGTTCCGCTGGCGCGCGTGGCGCTCATGCCGCCGATGCTAGCGTTCGCGCCCGGATCGATGGGAAAGAACAAACCGGTGTGGCGAATCTCGGCGTTCAACTGCTCGCGTGTCACACCTGCTTGCACGCGACAGTCAAGGTCTTCCGCATTAATTTCGAGCACTTTGGTCATGTGTGAAAGGTCGAGACAGACGCCACCGTATAGCGCCTTTAGATGACCTTCAAGCGAAGTACCAGTACCGTAGGCAATCACCGGAATACGCGCCTGATTGCAGAGTTTCAGGATGCTGGCGATTTCCTCGTTGGTCTCGGGGAAGACGACAACATCGGGCAGCGCGGCGTCCTGCATGCCTTCGCCGTGACTGTGGTGCTCGCGCACGGCGTGGGTGGTGACAGCGCGGTCACCGTAGGTGGTTTGCAGCGTGCCGACCGTGGTGTTTATAGCTGTTTCACTGGGGCGTTCAAAGGTCAACATAACGATCTCCTTAAGGCTCCCGCCCCTTCAAGGGGAGGGCTGGGGTGGGGATGTGTTTCTCTCGTGATGCACCGCGCACCAACCTAAACCCATCCCCCACCTAACCTCCCCCTTGAAGGGGGAGGAACAGAACAAAAAATTAGAACCTAGGCAAATCCGCAAACGGCATAGGCCTACCTTTACCAATTCGCATCTTGCCAAACTCTGCGCAGCGGTGAAGCGTCGGCACAGCCTTACCAGGATTTAATAATGCGTGTTCATCGAATGCGTGCTTGATCTCATGCATACGCGTCAGTTCTTTTGGCGAGAACTGCACGCACATCTGGTTGATTTTCTCGACACCTACGCCGTGTTCTCCGGTGATCGTCCCGCCCACTTCAACACACAACTCCAGCACTTCCGCGCCAAAATCCTCCGCGCGCTCAAGCTCACCGGGCACATTGGCATCGAACATAATGAGCGGATGCAAATTGCCATCGCCTGCGTGAAACACGTTAGCGCAGCGCAAGTTGTATTTGATTGACAGCTCTGCGATGAAATTCAACACGCGAGGCAATTGTGAACGCGGAATGGTGCCATCCATGCAGTAGTAATCCGGCGAAATTCGACCGGTCGCGGGGAAGGCATTTTTACGACCGCTCCAGTAGCGCAGTCGCTCGGCTTCGTTTTGTGACACTTTGATGTCGGTCGCGCCTGCGTTCCTCAGCACCTCGGCCACACGTGCTATTTCGTCGGCGACTTCTTCGGGCGTGCCATCACTTTCGCACAGCAGAATCGCAGCGGCGTTCAAGTCGTAGCCCGCATGCACAAAGCCTTCCACGGCTTCCGTGGCGATTTTGTCCATCATCTCCAAACCCGCTGGAATGATGCCAGCAGCAATGATTTCACCCACAGCCGCACCGGCGCTTTCAACGCTCGCAAACGAGGCGAGCGCGACTTGAGCGAGCTGCGGTTTGGGAGTGAGCTTAACGGTAACTTCGGTGACGACGCCAAGCAGGCCTTCAGAGCCGATCATCAGCGCGAGCAGATCGTAGCCCGGTGAATCGAGTGCGTCGGAACCAATCTCAACGATGTCACCCGTCATCAATACCACGCGCAGTTTGCGAATATTGTGAACGGTGAGACCGTATTTAAGGCAATGCACGCCGCCGGAATTTTCAGCGACGTTGCCGCCGATCGTGCATGCGATTTGCGACGACGGATCGGGGGCGTAGTAGAGGCCGTATTGCGAAACCGCCTCAGAAATGGCGAGGTTTCTAAATCCGGGCTGAACGATAGCCGTGCAGGCAAGCGGGTCAACTGAGATGAGGCGCATCATCTTGGCCGTCGACAACAAAAGCGCATCGGGGCTTGGCATCGCGCCGCCCGAGAGCCCCGTGCCGGCGCCGCGCGCAACGACTGGGATGCGGTGCATGTGGCAAAGCTTCATCACGGCAGCCAGCTGTGCTTCATCCTCCGGCAGCGCGACGCATTTTGGTAGCGCACGATACATCGACAGGCCGTCGCATTCGTAGGGCCGCATGTCCTCTTCAGCCACCTTGAGATTTTCAGCGGGCAGAAGTGCTGCCAGGGATTCAAAAAAACTGGCGGATTGCATGGTTAGTCTTTCTTGGGTGTCA
>JBBRGY010000165.1:0-6852 GCA_038223495.1 Burkholderiales bacterium
AAAATGAAATTCACAGCTGAGGTGAAAAGCATCGATCAGTTGCGCGGTGCGCTGGTGCAGGTGACGCAGGTGAAGGGCGTACAAAGCGCCCGAAGAGTTTAGAGATACGCCAAAGATTTAGAAATTTCCGAGGAGGAAAAACATGAAACACGTTGTGAATAAATGGTTGGCAGTGGCCATGTCGAGCATGGCACTGTCGGCGTTTGCGCAATACCCAACCAAGCCGATCAAGATGGTGGTGCCATTCCCGCCGGGCGGCACGACCGACATCATGGCGCGTGCGGTAGCTGCTGATTTGCAAAAATCTTTGGGGCAACCAGTGATTGTCGACAACAAGGCTGGTGCCGGCGGCAACATCGGCTCTGACTACGTCGCGAAGTCTGCTCCGGACGGATATACGCTTCTGATGGGCACCGTTGGCACCCACGCGATCAACGTGTCGCTCTATCCCAAAATGCCCTACGATGCGGTGAAAGATTTTGCACCCGTTTCGTTGGTGGCGGGTGTCCCCAACGTGCTGGTGGCTGCGCCGAATTATCCGGTCAATAGCGTCAAAGATTTGATCGATGCAGCAAAAAAATCGCCCAATATGGTGACCTTCGCGTCAAGTGGAAACGGTACATCGATTCATCTGTCCGGCGAATTGTTCAAGCAGTTGGCGGGCGTGCAAATGACGCACGTCCCGTACAAAGGCTCCTCGTCGGCGCTGCCTGATGTGATGAGCGGTCAGGTCAACGTGATGTTTGACAATGCGCCATCGGTGATGCCGCAGATTAAGGGCGGCAAATTGAAAGCGATCGCCGTCACGAGCAGCAAACGCTCGCCTGCCTTGCCGAATGTGCCGACCATCGCGGAATCAGGTTTGCCGGGCTTCGAAGCGACCTCTTGGTTTGGTGTTTTGGCACCTGCTGGCACGCCCAAAGAAATCGTCGACAAGCTCTCCCATGCCATCGCCAAGGCATTGCAGACGCCTGAAATGAAAGACCGGCTTGCGGCTCAGGGGGCCGAAGCCGTGGGCAATACATCGGAGCAATTCGCAGCGCACATCAAGGCGGAAATCGACAAATGGGCCAAGGTGGTCAAAGCGTCTGGCGCTAGGGTCGACTGACCAATCTAGGCGATCAGCTTTAACCTGAACGCACGTTTTTACTTGGGCTGGCGCTGATTATCGCCAAATGTCGATAATCAGCTTATTTCGAATCTCGCGCCTGTGCAATCGAGCGTTCACCAAAAAGCTGTTGGTGCTAGTACGTCGCCCGTCCGCCCGAAATATCGAACACGCCACCCGTCGAGAACGAACATTCCTCGGACGACAACCACGCGATCATCGACGCGATTTCGTCGACCCGCACGAAGCGATTCATCGGGATTTTTGACTTCATGTAGTTGATGTGTTCGGCAGACATTTGACTGAACATTTCGGTCTGCGCAGCGGCTGGCGTGATGCAATTGCAGGCGACGCCGGTCGTCGCTAGTTCTTTGCCGAGGGATTTGGTCAGTCCAATCAACCCAGCCTTTGCCGCGCTGTAGGCTGGCGCGTTCGGATTACCTTCCTTGCCTGCAACACTTGCAATATTTACGATGCGCCCATAAGCCGCTTTGATCATGTGCGGCACGATGGCGCGGCACACGAGATAGGGTGCCACGAGATCAACCTCGATGACCTTCCGGAAATCGGCGGGTGCGTATTCCCACGTCTTCAGATTAGGGCCGGTGATGCCTGCGCTGTTGATCAAAATGTCGATGCGGCTGAACGCCTCCAGCGTGGTTTGCGTCGCCGCAGTGACCGCGCCTTCTTGCGTCAGATCAACGACGATACCGAGCGTGCCGCCGCCTAATTTTCCGGCAGCCGCTTTGGTCGTGTCCGGATCAATGTCCCAGATTGCCACTTTACAGCCGCTAGCGATAAAACGCTCTGCAACGGCATAACCAATCCCGCGCGCGCCGCCGGTAATCACCGCTACGCGGTCTTTTAAATCGATTGCATTCATCAGTATCTCCTTGTTCGCCAATTATGCGACTGGCGCAATCTTGTCACGGCTTACGTTTATCACTTTGCGAAGAAGCCATTCGAAGCATCGTTCGCACCAGAACAACAAAAGAGTTAAAGACGAAGTTCGCCCTTGGTATTACGTTTTCGATCATCGTGATTCATCAGGCATCCCGCCAATGCAGTCGCCATGTCATGCCCCGATGACGCGAGTACATTTGCAGCTGTGAACAGTCTGAATTGACGGGTTAGTCGATGAAATCTAGTCTGAGGAAATCATGACACGATCAATGCGTAGCGCAGCGTTAGCGTTGCTTTTTGCACTTTCCACACTGCTGCTGGGCGGCTGTGGTGGCGGCGGCGGGAGCAGCGCCACTATCGCGCAACCGCCCGATACTCCGCCTACGGCGTATACCGATCCCACACTTTACTCATCGGGCGCGGGCGCGTCAGTCGCTGTCGCGAACGAAGCGACAGCTGTGACGCATTTTCAAACGTCTATCGGTGGCTTAGCTATTCCTTACACGGCTACCACGGGGCATTTGACGGCGAATCGGCTCGCCACCGAAGCGCCGCTCGCCTCGTTCTTTTACGTCGCGTATACCGCAGATAACAAAGATTTGACGAAGCGGCCCGTCACGTTTTTCTACAACGGTGGACCCGGCTCTTCAACCGTGTGGCTGCACCTTGGATCGTTTGGCCCGAAACGTCTTGCGGCATCCGCGCCGTCGGCGACAACGCCGGTGCCGTTCCCGCTCGTCGACAACGCAGAAAGTCTGCTTGATGTGAGTGATCTGGTGTTTGTCGATGCCGTCGGGAGTGGCCTCTCGCAGGCCATTGCGCCCAATACCAATCGCAGTTTTTGGGGCGTCGACGCCGACGCCGCCGTGTTCCGCGATTTTGTGCGTCGTTACGTCAAGGTCAATGGTCGCGACGCATCGCCCAAATTTTTGTTCGGCGAATCGTATGGCACCACGCGCAGCGCGGTCCTCGCTAATTTGCTCGAAAGCTCGGGTGTGTCGCTGTCAGGCATGGTGCTGCAATCGTCGGTGTTGAACTACAACGCCAACTGCGAGCAAAACGCGTTGCCCGCTGTTCGCTGTTCGGGTTTTATGCCGAGCTATGGCGCAGTCGGCGCGTGGTTTAGTCTGACTACGCCCACACCCACTGTCGCCGCATTACCTGCATACGTCGGCACGTTGCGCACGCTGGCTACGAATGAGCTTGACCCGGCGCAACAGGCCTTTCTGTTATCTGGAACGTTGCCCAGCAATGACCTGCTGACGCGTCTCGCGGCCGCGACGGGCATCGCCTCTGCCCGGTGGCAGGCGCAGTTCAACATGAAGCCGAGTTATTTTCAGGCGAATCTCATCGCGGGCCAGTTGATTGGTCGCTATGACGGCCGCGTGTCTGCTCCCGTCGGTTCTCAGCTTGCAAGCGAGGGCGATCCGTCGACCACGTTCATCACGTCGTCGTTTTTATCGACGATTGCCAGCTATTTGCCGAACGCGCTTAAGTACAGTAACCCGTCGAATTACACGACGCTGAGTAACGCCATCAATTCGTGGGATTTCACGCATGATGGATTGGCATTGCCGGACACCATTCCCGATCTTGCCGCCGCGTTCGCGCACAACCCCAAGCTCAGAGTGCTGTCGCTTAACGGTTATCACGATCTGGCCACACCGTTCCATCAAACCGAACTTGACATCGCAAGACTCGGTGTCAACCCGAACGTACAGAGCAAGTTTTATAGCGGCGGGCACATGACTTATCTCGATGACGCATCGCGGGTGCAGCAGAAGGCTGATCTCGCGCAGTTCTATAAATCGGCGCTTGCTCAGTAGCAGACTGAATTCTGGAGATTCATAATGAAAATAGCCGTTTCCGCGCTTCGCCCTACCTTCTTGCTGATCGTGCGACTAGTGGTGATCGTTACTGTGCCGCTTTTGGCGTCGACGTCGCATGCGCTGACAGCTTCAGCCGATGTGCCCATGCGCGATCCTTGGGTGCCCGCCGACACGCGCAAGGCAGCGGCCGCTGCGCCGGCGCCAGTCGCCACGTCCGGCACCGATCTGCAAAAGCAGGTGGAGCGAAAACTGAAGCAATCGTTTGACGCGGCGCTCATCAATAGCGACGGCACGCTCACGGCCGCCCAAGCCGAAGCCGCCGGCCTTGGATTCGTCGTGAAGCACTTCAACGAAATTGATCAGCGCAAGTTGGGCGTTGTGCGCTTTGAAGATGTCACACGCTTCATGAACTCGCGCGGAGCGCGGCTGAATTAAATCGGCGTTCTAAGTCCATCGATAAATCAGCGCTGGAAGTAACTGCTCCACTCGCATGGATTAGCAGTAGGTCAATGCAGCCACTAGCGATCTGTCGGCCAACCATCAGGTGACGGTGCGGCAAGACACTCGCGCAAGCGACTTACCATCCTGCTGGTCACTTCATTGACGTCATAGACCCGCATCGCACGCTCACGCGCACGGTTGGCGATTGCCTGACATTCGGTATCGTTGTCACGACACCAGTCAAGCTTTTCGGCTAGATCCGAGCAGTCGTTTGCAACCGGCACAAAGTGCTCCCACGGCAAAAACTGTTCCGTGAAAAAGGCGGTCCACGGCGATTCAAGCGAGAGCACGGTTGAGCCGCTCATCATCTTCCAGGCCCACGCACTCCAGGTCCGTGCGTAACCGTCCGCGTCAATGATGTACCGATAGCTCAATTGCTCGCCGAGCGAAACGTTCTGTCCAAGATAGACGTCGACGGTGAGATTCTGATTCGCGACGGTACTTCTGAGCAGGCGTCGGGGATTCAGCGTTGCATCTTCAGATGGGACAAAAAAATTGGCGTTCTCACCGTGATCGGCACCAGCAAGCACTGCGCGAGGTTTCTTGCTTCCCCAAGCAATGCGATGCGATTGCACTTCCGAGAAAAACTCAACGTAATTGTTTTGCATGAGGTAGTGGGCATCCACGACGACGCAGGCGCTCGGATCGCCCCGGTGCGAGCCCTGACACACGACCCAGTGCCGCGTCGGACTCAAAATAGGCAGCTCACCCGCCTCTCCGCGCCATTCGGTCCAGTCCGCCATATCTGGCGGCACTACCCATCGGTAGTTCGACGAAAACACCGTTCGTTCGCGCCAAGCATCGTAGAAGCAGTAAGGAAACCAGACCGAAGGTACGTCTAGTTGCGGGAAGACGCGCGTCGACAAAAGGGAAAGAAGCTTTTTAGTACCGAAAGTATGGAACGTGTGGCTTAAGTGCGTCGAATGCGGTCGCGCGAGTGCTTCAGGCGCACAGTACCAGCGCTGCTCATCCTTGATCCAGCCCATCAGGCAGACGTTTTGCGGAAGCGAGTTGATACGGCACGAAAACATCTGCTCGAATGTCTGGATCGAAACGAAGCGCATCGTGTCTACGGGGCGGGCAATTGGCCCCAGCGTCACCCGAACAGTCATCGGAGAGCTTCTTGGGTCTGCGAATTTGCTCATCGGAAAAACGTGTTCGCCAATTTAATTTTTCTAGAAAGTCGGATTTACTTTCGGTGATTGCAACCCGACTGCCGGCCGCTACAGCGAAAGCAATTTACCCGCCCGAGCGTCTACGCGAGCGATGCGTGCCAGCAAATAGTCTACCTCTGCCCGGGCGACCGCCGACAACGTAGCGCCGGGTTTACGCAAGGTGTCGTAGCTCAGAATACCGCGTTTCATCATCACATATTTGCGTACTGCGAGGCCGGGGCCGGGTTGTTGTTCGTAGCGAATGAGTGGCAAATGCGAGTCGAATAAATCATGTGCTTCGTCGCGGTTTCCTTCTTTCGACAACCGAACAACATCGACCAGCATATCGGGAAAACAGTAGCCGGTGTTGGCGCCATCTGCGCCGCGCTCCATCTCGAAATCAAGGAAGAGGGCATTGTTGCCACAGAGGATCGAAATATGGCGCATCGATCCGTCTTTTTCGTAACCACGCAGCGTGGAGATTTTGTCGAGACCTGGCCAATCTTCATGCTTAAGCATCACACAAGCGGTGTTTTCCATCACGATGCGGCGAATGACGGCGGGTGTCATCTGCACCGAAAACGTGAGCGGATAGTCCTGAATCACGAACGGCACATCGCTACCAATGGCATCACTTGCCTGCTTGTAATAGGTCACGATTTGATCATCGGTGCGCAGCGTGTTTGGCGGCGCGATCATCACGCCTGCCGCGCCGGCGTCCATCGCGTCCCGCGTCAGTGCACGCATCGCCGCGAAGCCCGGCGCGGAGACACCGACGATGATGGGCAACGCGCCCGCGCGCTTCACGACGCGCTTCACGACATCGAGCGATTCCGCGTGCTCAAGCTTCGGCGCTTCGCCGAGCTGCCCGAGTACGGTGATGCCGGTCACGCCGCTCGCGATGAAAAAGTCGGTCATACGGTCAATGGACGAAGTGTCGATTGCACCGTCGGGCATGAAGGGTGTTGGCGCGATGACGATGACGCCCGAGGCGGTGGCTTTAAGTTTCACGATGTATGGCCTGAAAAGCTAGCGAATGGGATGGCTGGACTTTACGGACGCAAGCTAATCGCTCTTGATGTTTCCGTCCTTAATCACCTTTGTCCACATCGCGACTTCGTTGCGAATAGCCTGCCCAGCTTGCTCCGGAGTGGTCCAAGTGGCGTTTGCGCCTTGCGCAAGCATCGAGTCCTTAACGTCCTGTTGTTCCAGAATGCCTTTGAGCGCGTTGCTTAGCTTGGCAATGATCGGTGCAGGTGTTCCGGCGGGCGCGAGGATTCCAAACATTGAACTTACGTCGAAGCCCTTGAGGCCTGCTTCAGGCGCAGTCGGTACTCCAGGAAACGACGGAATGGGC
>JBBRGY010000166.1:0-6848 GCA_038223495.1 Burkholderiales bacterium
TAGTTAGCTCCGTTGTTCCCACCGTCTGCTACGGACGCTGCATCGGTCGCACCAGCATTAGCTGACTGATAGCCATCGATGTTGGGTGCGCTGTCGTTAGGAACGAATGCCGCGCCGTCTGCATTGGCAGCGACTTCGACGCTCGGAGGACGCTGAACACGTGGTTCACGCGGCGCGCGCGGTTGCCGCGGCTCACGAGGTGGGCGAGCGGGCCGTACTTGCGCCTCGCCCGATACGTCAGACGCGCCTTGCACTACCTCGGGTGCTTGCCCATCGGCGTTTGTTTGAATCGATTGCGATTCCGGTGGCGTGCCCTCGGCAGCAGCAGTGCGTGGAGCGCGTTGCGGGCGCGGCGGCCTTGCGGGCCGTCCGTTCGCGTTACCTGCCGGACGATCAGCACGTTGTGCTCGCGCACCTTGCGCGTCCTGCTTCAGTTTCTTTGCGTACGCTGGATCGACGTTGCCGTTCACATCCCCCGGTTCGTGATCATCAAAATTTCCAGCGTCTGAATCATGCATGTCATTCATCTTTAGTGAACGGTCGTGGAAGTAATAACGGGTGGAATCATGGTCTCTCCAGGCGGGACTTCGAACAACTCATCATCTGAGTTTTCGGTGGCGGCAATGAGTGCCTCAGCATCAATCGGTAATGCTGGCGAAGTGTCGATACGTCCCTGCTCGGGATACACCGGCTCATGCGGTACTTCTGGCAGCTCAAGCGCGGGATGCGCATCAAGGTCAGCCAGCGGCGGCAGTTCGGACAATGAGCGCAAGCTCAAGTCGTTCAAAAATTCTTTGGTCGTGGCGTATAACGCAGGACGACCCGGTGTGTCTTTGTGGCCAATCACTTCGACCCAGCCGCGATCTTCCAGCGCTTTCAAAATATTGGTCGACACCGCAACGCCACGAATCGCCTCGACCTCGCCGCGCGTTGCGGGCTGTCGGTAGGCGATGATGGCAAGCGTCTCCATCACGGCGCGCGAATATTTCGGTGGCTTTTCCGGGGTCAGGCGATCAATGTTGATCTGCATCTCGGTGCGCGTCTGAAAGCGATATCCAGAGGCGACCTGCATCAGCTCGATGCTGCCGCGCTCCTTCCATTCGGCGGTGAGGTCAGCCAGCAACAGACGCACCGTTTCCGTGGGCACCGGCGGATCAAAAACTTTGACGATTTCGTCTAACGGAAGGGGCTCGTGGCTGGCCAACAAGACCGTTTCCAGTACGCGTTTGGCGTGGGTGAGTTCGTCCAATGAAGGGCTCTATGGTTTGTGGGCAATGGAAGACGCCATTGCTAACGTCCCTAAAAACGAAAAAGCAGAGAATAAGTGCTACGCCGCTTCGTCATTCGCCGCATTCGTGCCGTAATCAGGTGTGGCCGCGACCATCACCCCGCCGTCACCGGCGAGTTGCACATAAATGGGGCTAAAGGGTTCAGTTTGCGCGACCGAGATCAATCGTTCGCGCGCTAACTCCAGAATCGCGAGAAAAGTGACGACAACCAGTGGTACGGTCGCCGTTTCCTCGAACAGTTGAGCGAATTCTACATGTACACCGGGTTTGAGCCTGCGGAGCAGAAAACTCATGCGCGCGCGCACCGAGAGCTCGTCGCGTGAAATCAGGTGAGTTTTGTTGAGTTTGGCCCGCGCGAGAATCCAGCCCCAGGCACGGCGCAGGTCGTCCGGTTCGACATCGGGCATGCGCATAGAGGTCTGTTTTTCGAATATGACCTGCACGATCGCATAGTCGCGCTCAGCCTGCGGCAGATCGTCCAAGCCCGCCGCAGCGAGCTTCATTTGCTCGTATTCGAGCAGGCGCTTGACGAGCGCTGCGCGTGGGTCGGCCTCCTCCTCTGCCGTGACCGGAGGGCGCGGCAACAACATGCGAGATTTAATCTCGATCAGCATCGCGGCCATGAGCAGGTATTCAGCCGCCAGTTCAAATCGCTGTGTCGATTTCATGCGCTCAACGTAGTCCAGATACTGCCGCGTGAGCGCTGCCATTGGAATGTCGAGGATGTTCAGGTTCTGCTTGCGGATCAGGTAGAGCAGCAAGTCGAGCGGCCCCTCGAACGCGTCGAGAAACACCTCCAGCGCTTCTGGCGGGATGTAGAGATCTTTCGGCATTTCGCCGAATGGCTGACCATAAATTTTGGCGAGCGCGTGCTCAACGACGGCAGCGACTTCGGGAGCCACTTCGGGCGGTGCGGTGACTACATCCATCTATTGGAGTTCAATCTCTATCTTGTGGAAACGGCATCACGCCGCTTTCATCTGCCGAATGTGCGTCGGTCCAGCTCGGGCAATCACGGCAGCCTCTACGTCTTTGCGCAGACCAAACTCAAACGCCAGTTCAGCCGCGACAAAAATCGGCCCAATCGCCAGTCCCATGATGTCGTCGACAAACGCGGGTTTTTTGCCTTCGTAATAATGACCGACAAACTGAATAATCCAGCCAACGACAAACATGCCAATCCCGGCGATGAGCCAGTTCATTGTGCTTTGCGCTGCGAGCCATTGTCCGAGCCACAGACAGAACCCGAGGAATACGGCCATCACAATCCCGAAACGAATATCGAGCTTGAGGTAGAACAATCCAGCGACCGTGACCGCCAACAACGCGGGCGACATGGCAATGCCACCCACTTGTCCGAACACCGGTCGCGACAACAAAATCGCCACGGCCGCCACGATGAGCGGAACCCCTATAAAGTGCGTCGCGATATTGCGGCGATCACGGTGATACGCCGCGTATTGGCTCAGGTGATCTACAAACGATTTCATCGATTCCTCCTTGTCATAACGACGCATTTCGCGTCACGCCAGACGACATTAGACCTTAGCCAACCCCATCGCTGCACGCACTTCGACCATCGTTTCTTCCGCGACGCGGCGCGCCTTTGCGCTGCCATCATGCAGTACTTCTTTCACGTAACCGGGCCTCGCTTCAATCTCTTTAATGCGAGCTTGCATCGGTGCCAACTCAGCATTGATCGCGTCGATCACAGGTTGTTTGCATTCGAGGCAACCAATGCCCGCCGTCGTGCATCCCTCCCACACCCATGCCTTGGTTTTATCGTTTGAATACACCTGATGCAGCGTCCACACCGGGCACTTTTCGGGATTGCCAGGATCGTTGCGGCGAGCGCGCGCAGGATCGGTCGGCATGCGGCGAACTTTGTGTTCAACCGACGCCGGTGTTTCTCGAAGATCGATGCCGTTTCCGTAGCTTTTGCTCATCTTGCGGCCATCGAGTCCGATGACTTTGGAGGTGGGCGTTAGCAAGGCTTGCGGCTCCGGCAAAATCGTTTTTCGTGCGCCGGTGAGAAAGCCCAGCAGCGTTTCTTTTTCGGCGTTCGATATCGAGCCAGCGGCCATCACCAGCGCTTTCGCTTGCTCCAGCGCCTCGGCATTTCCGTCCTGATTGAAAGCAATTTTCAAGGCTTGATACTGCTTGCCGACCTTGCCTCCGAGCTTCTTGATGGCGGCTTCTGCCTTCTCCGCGAAACCAGGTTCACGACCATAAATGTGATTGAAGCGGCGCGCGATTTCGCGGCTGATTTCGAGGTGCGATACCTGATCTTCGCCCACCGGCACTTTGTTAGCGCGGTAAACCACAATATCAGCCGTTTGCATAAGCGGATAGCCGAGAAAGCCGTACGTTGTGAGATCTTTCTCTTTCAGGTTTTCCTGCTGCTCTTTGTACGTCGGCACGCGCTCCAGCCAGCCGAGCGGCGTGATCATGCCGAGCAGCAGCGAAAGCTCAGCATGCTGCGGCACCTGACTTTGCAAAAAAATCGTCGACTGATTCGGATCGAGCCCCGCCGCGAGCCAATCGGCCACCATGTCAAAGGTGGAGCTTTCAATTACGCGTGGATCGTCGTAATGGCTCGTAAGCGCATGCCAGTCGGCCACGAAATAAAAGCACTCGAACTGCGGCTGCAATTTCACCCAGTTTTTGAGCGCACCGTGATAGTGGCCGATGTGCATGAAACCCGTAGGGCGCATGCCGGAGAGAACGCGATCTTTGAACATAAATTTACAGACCCACCAAAGCGCCCAGCGCACGGTAGGTGATTGAGTAAAGCGGTAGCAGAATTGTGCCGAGGATACCGGCAACTGCCAGGCCAAGCACGATGAACATGCCGTATGGCTCCATGCGCGAATAGGTGTACGACATCGACCGCGGCAGCAAACCGGCGACGATGCGTCCACCATCGAGCGGCAAAATTGGCAGCAGATTGAGGACCATGAGGGCAACGTTCCACGCTACGCCGGCGCGTGCGATAGCGTCGATTGCTGGCATATCGGACACTTTCAGAATGATCGCCCAGCCAATGGCCATCAGCAGATTGGATGCGGGTCCGGCGGCGGCGACCCAGATCATGTCGCGCTTTGGATTGCGCAAATTATTGAAGTTCACCGGCACTGGCTTTGCCCAACCGAAGAAGAAACCTCCAATTGCGAGTGTTAGCGCTGGTACGGCAACCGTGCCAACCCAATCAATATGCTTGATCGGATTCAGCGAAATGCGCCCCAGCATTTCTGCCGTGCGGTCGCCAAACATGCGTGCCGCGTAACCGTGAGCGGCTTCGTGCAGCGTGATCGCAAGTAAGAGCGGAATCGCGTTAACTGCGATTTTGTAAATGATGTCATCCATAGGGCTATTTTAGAGGGCGCGAGGCGCGCAACATTTTTCCAGTTGGGGGCGGAGCGCCACGACGGCAACAAAAAAGAAAAGGCCGCGACGCTTTAAGCAATCGCGGCCTGAAGATGTGTGCCTTGCTGTGAAGTATCTAGCTTAGAACTTGTGACGGAGCGAGAACTGATACGACGTCGAGTCCTTGCCGCCGTAGGCCGTGACGCCACCGAGGAATCCGTTGCCACCGGCCAACGCTTGCCCGTTGGCATTGTTGTTGACTTGTGTGACGATCAGATTAACGTCGGTACGCTTCGACAGCGGATAGGTAAACGCGGCACCGTAAGACTCGGAATCAGCATTCGTTGCCCGACGGTCGTCAAACCGTGAATAACCAATCGTGATCGTCGAAACGCCCAGCGGAATGCGTGCGCCGACGTGATAAAGCTTCGCGTCCTGCATGAAGCGCGGCAGGATGCCACTGTCGATCAATATTGCAGGCACACCGCCTGCGAGAAGTCCAGCACGCAGTTCAGGCGCAGAAGAACCGTTCGGCTCCTTGATCGCAGCGTAGAGCGCGAACAAATTGACGAATCCAGCATTAAAATTGCCGCCAATTGCGAGCGTATTCAACGATTTTTGACCCGCGCTGTTGGTGCGCTCGTTGTAGCCAGCGCCGACGCCAAATTGGGCTGTCTGGTAGCCGCCGTTTACACCTACGAGACGACCATTTTTGGTGCCTGCGTTGCTTTCGCCAAATGCGTAGTAACCGGTGCCGAAGAAGCCGTTTAGTTCGATGCGATACAGCAGCGAATTGCTCTCCCGAATGTCAACGCCCGGCGGGATGCCGGAAATCTGGCCGGGCGAGGCCGCTGAGGCGTTGGCAAACGCATCGAAGCGATTGGTAATTTCAAATGCTGGCGTGTATTGACGGCCAACGAGTACCGCGCCCACAGGGGTAATCACGCCGACGTAGGCCTGACGATCAAACAGTCGACCCGGCAAATTAACGCCGAGCTGCGCGCCGACCGCGCCGGTTAGTGCAGCTTGCACCGCCGGCGGCAGGCCGGCCAAGAAACGATCAGGTAGCTGACTACCAGAAATCGTTCGGTTGCTGAGTCCGCCGGTGTCGACTTCGAAACGGTTTTCGAGAACGAACACGGCTTTCATGCCGTTGCCCATGTCCTCAGTGCCGCGCAAACCCCAGCGCGAACCTTCCATGATGCCGCTGGCGACCTGAGTCACACTGCCACCTTTGATACCGGTGACGTGTTGCACGCCCGCATCGACCACGCCATAAAGCGTGACGTTCGCGGTTTGCGCTAGCGCCTGATTGACTGCGAGCGAGAGCGGGAGCACTGCGAGCGCTGCGGCGCTGCGAGCGAAGATTGAGCAAAGTTTCATGGGGCCTCCTGTTTCTTTGTTTGTTTTGAGGGTACGTATAAAAACGTCATTTCGAGCCCGACTGTGTCGCTGCGATGAGCTAAACACGTGACGCCACTCGTAAAAGAAATTTTTAGACGCACCCTTGAGCCGCCGTGCCAAATACTGCGCAACGCTCAAACCTATCGCCTAATTGTGCATGCATTCGCGCCGTTTCGGTGAACTACACAGCACGTTGCAGCACACTCGCCAACAGTTGTTGCGACCTCGCAACCCTGACGCGTTTTAATCGCCGCGAGAATCCTTTTTGCGTATCAAAAATTGTTACAACTTTTGTCTGTAACGCCTGTTTTAAAGGGCATAGCAATAGATATAACTGTTTATCGACAATTCAATATTTGTCAATCTATGCCCAGCGAATTGGCGATTCCATCAAAAAGCTATTCGTTAAATGAAACATAAAATCTAATGCAATAAAGGTGCGTTAATGACAATTTATCGCTAACATGCAATTTAGTTTCATTTGACGAATTTTCGCCATCATGTTTCGCCACGCCTCTCTTTTTTATCGAATTGCCACGATTGTCTGCGCCGCCACACCCATCGTTGCCTCGTCCGTCGCGCTGGCGCAATCGCCAACCACGGTCGATAAAGTGATCGTCACTGCGTCGCCGTTTTCCGATCAGGACGAATTGCAATCGGTGCAACCCGCAGTCGTGTTCGGCAAAGATTCGCTGGTCAAAGACCGCGCCGCAATTCTTTGTGACACGCTTTCGAAGCAAGCCGGACTTCAGACATCATCGTTCGGTCCAGGCGCGTCGCGACCGATCA